>USLQ01000195.1 GCA_900555545.1 uncultured Oscillospiraceae bacterium
GGGGCAGTGCGGCACCAGAGCAGATGGGATTTTCATGTCCCTCTGTTCGGCGGCCATCCGGCGCACCTGCGTTTCATTATCATAGGTTTTTTCGTGACAGGCCCTGGAGCATTGCCACAGGCCGTAATCGCCCTGCGTATAGAACAGTCTCCCTTTGTCAAAGCCCGCCTTCTGGAAGCAGTGATCCACATTAGTCGTCAGGACAAAGTAGTCCCTCCCCCGGACAAACTGAAAAAGCCTGTCATAGACGGGCTTTGGCGCATCCTCATAGCGGTTGATCAAAATATGCCGGCTCCAATACGCCCAGTATTCCTCCAGGGTATCATAGGGGTAAAATCCCCCCGAATACATATCGTGGAACCCGTATCGCTCTTCAAAATCAGAAAAATATTTTTTAAACCGATCGCCGCTGTACTCAAACCCCGCCGCCGTGGAGAGGCCGGCCCCTGCGCCGATCACAATGGCGTCGGCCGTTTTCAGCTCAGCGTTCAGCATTTTTATCGGATCCGAGCAGCTTCCGGTAAATGTCGTAGTCGGTCTGCTTAAATACATTGAATATCACCTTCACAGCGCTATTTGTCCGCTCTTTATATTCCTTCACGGTCCTGACTGCAATCTGCGCCGCACGATCGTTGGGAAAGTGGAACTCCCCCGTGGAAATACAGCAGAACGCAACGCTTTTTATACCGTTCTGTCCGGCAAGCTCCAGGCAGGAGCGATAGCAGGAGGCCAGCTGCTCCTCCTCCCGCTCCGCCGGCCGTCCGCAGATGACCGGCCCCACGGTGTGCAGCACATAGTTACAGGGCAGATTGAACGCCGGCGTAATTTTGGCGGAACCCGTCGCCTCCGGTTTCCCCTGTCCCTGCATGATTTCAGCGCAGGCTGATCGCAGCTGCACGCCGGCATAGGTGTGGATGGCATTGTCAATGCAGCCGTGACAGGGGGCAAAGCAGCCGAGCAGCTGCGAATTTGCGGCGTTAACGATGGCGTCACAGCGCAAGGTGGTAATATCCCCCTGCCAAAGATAGATATCAGCCTGCACCGGACGGAGATCCTTCAGATCGGTCACGCCCTTTTGCCGGATTTCCTCCTGTAAATAAGCGTCCTGAACCGTCAGGAACTCTTTACCGGCGGGCTGCGGCAACCGGACATTGAACAGCGAACGGAGCAGGCGCTTTTGCTCCTGCGCGCCGGCCGGGATCTCCATGCCCGCATATTGCGGCTGCTCTTTCAGTAATTCCCTGATTAGATAGGTCCGCCTTTCCGACTGTGTCATTTTGCTCCCCCCTGAACGACTGCTTTTTGCGGGCAGCCTACATCCAAAATTCACATCACAGGCAGTAATTTTGCCGGATCACCGTATTGCTGCATGGGCAAAGTAAACAAGCATCTCAACCAGCGGGACTGCCGGAAACGGCAGTCCCGCTGCGCGCTCAGGCAAAGAAAAATCCTGCCGTCATATCCAGATAATTTTGTCCGCTGTATGCGGGATACTGCCTCTGGACCTCCTCCTTGAAGCTGCCGGCATCCTTGCAGTTTGCGGCGATCGCCTTCAGGTTTTCAAGATAGGCGATCTTCGTCTCCGCATCCTTCAGATCCTCCGGCGTATAATGAGAAGTTAGGATCAGGTCGTAACCCCTGGCGATATAGCCGCGCAGCTGCGCGATGATGGCATCCGCATGGCCGGCGCCGGCTACGATGGAGTGGCAGTCGTGACCGAGCATGTGGGTATAAACGGCGTTGATCTCCGGAATCTCCACGTCAAAGGCATCTGCCGTCTGCGTGATGACAAAATCGATGCCGCCGATGGTGATCTTCCCCTCACCGATAATATGGGTAATTTTGTGGACGGAGCTGTCGAAGGCCTCCCCAAACGCACTGATAAAATTTTCAATCAGCGCCTTCCCGCCGCCGTTTTCGGAGTAGTCCACCGCATTCTGCGTGGCATATTTCGGAACCTCCGGCAGGAAGGATGCCCCCGCGCCATGGTAGGCGACCAGCATCCCTGCCACCTCCATATCTTTCAGATATTCGGTCAGCTCCGCGCTGTTGTCAAAAAAGCAGGGGGATTCAATGACAACGGCTTTGCCGCTCTTCTCAACAATGAACACCTCATCGTCAATAAAATCGTTGGTCTTATAGGCGTGCAGCCTGACGGCGCCGAAGTCATAGACATTCACTTCACCCTTCGCGAGTTTGATCGTCTGACATGTATTTTTATTCATAGCAGTTTCCTCCTGTAGTATTGCGTGTTGCCTTAAATTTTGAGTTGGAGTGCCGGCCGGCTGTTCTCCGCACCTCTTGACTCCATTATAGGCACGGTGGCTCCACGTGTAAAGTACGCACTTTTATGTGGGATAGTTACCGGGAAGAAACAATTGGACCGTCACCAGAAGGGAACGATTGCAGGAATCTTTGACCATGAAACATATTTTAAAGATTCAGAGATTGCGCCCATTGATCCAAAACAGATTGTATGGTATAGTTAAAATGTTACTTTCAATTTGAAACTAATGTATTAGGAGGCATTGAGATGGAGCGTCACAAGGAAACAAAAGAGCTGCCCGCCTGTCCGGTGGAGACCACCTTGACATTGATTGGCGACAAGTGGAAAGTGTTAATCCTGCGCGACCTGATGCCCGGCACCAAACGCTTTGGGGAACTGAAAAAATCCATCGGCAGCGTCTCGCAAAAGGTTCTGACCGCACAGCTGCGCGATATGGAGGCCAACGGCTTAATCACCCGAAAGGTGTATGCGGAAGTACCGCCGCGGGTTGAATACACGCTCACCCCGCTGGGGGAAAGCCTGAGCCCGATTCTGGACGCAATGAAAACATGGGGCGAAGGATATAAGGCGTCGTTAAATCAATAGGCCAAAAACGGGGCTGTTGCAAAACAACTCGCCCCCAAAAAATCATGCATAAAATTGCCCCTCAAAGGAATCTGTTATAGCTTCCTTTGAGGGGCGATTCGTCGTTTTATACCCGATCGTTGTGTAAGCCGCTATTGCATTTCCATTTTGCAACGCGCCCTTGCCAACTCTTTTATTCCTTTTCCGCCTGGTGCTCGGCAATCACCTTGTCGGCCACGGCCTGCGGAGCCTCGTCATACCGCAGGAACTCGAGCTCAAAGCTGCCGCGCCCGCGGGTGACGGAACGCATCATGGTGCTGAAGTCGGCCATCTCCGCCATGGGGACCTCCGCCTCGATCACCTGCATGGAGCTGTCCTCCGGGGAGGGACTCATCCCAAGTACGCGTCCGCGGCGCTTGGTGATATCGCCCATGATATCGCCCATGGTGTCCTCCGGAATCGTCGCGTGCAGGGAACCGACCGGTTCGAGCAGCGCAGGAGACGCATTCGGGATGCCATTCTTAAACGCCAGGTTGGCCGCCAGCTTAAACGCCATCTCCGACGAGTCGACCGGGTGGTAGGAGCCGTCATACAGCACGGCCTTAACGCCTACCATCGGA
>USLQ01000196.1 GCA_900555545.1 uncultured Oscillospiraceae bacterium
ATGGCAAGGAAAACCCGGCCTGCGTGTTTAAAAACACACAGGCCGGGACTGCCGCATTTTAGACAGGATAAAGGGCCCGGGGAACCGGGCCCTTTATCTTGAAATTGAGGGGTTTGCTTTGAGGAGGGGTAGAGCATGTACCCGTTCGATACTCGGTGCGGCGCCGTTCTCTGTTGGGTACGGGTATATTGTAAATCGGCGTGTTGTTTTTTTTGTGACTCGCATATGAAATCGTATGAACAGCTAAAAGCACCCTTTAGCGTGCAATATTTTTTAAAAAGAATAAAACAAATGTTTGATTTTTTGCCTAAGATATGATAAAATAAAAAGCAGGGATAATATCTTCCCCATTTTGGCCCAGTTTTCAATCGGAGGGATCTGATATTTATGGAAAAGCTCAGCAACACACAGAAAAAGATCTATGATTTTTTGGTGGAGCGGGTCGGCACAGGGATTCCGCCCTCCGTCCGTGAGATCGGTGCGCATGTCGGGCTCAAGTCCACCTCTTCCGTTCAGTGCAACCTGGACGCATTGGAGCGCAAGGGGTATATTATGCGCGATCCACTGCTCAAGAGGTCGATCCGCATCGTCGGGCAGAGCACCAATACGACCCAGGTGCCGCTGGTTGGGACGGTCACAGCCGGGATGCCCATCCTGGCTGTGGAGCAGATCGAGGGGTACATCCCCTTTGACGGGGATTATGCGGGGGGCAAAAAGCTCTTTGCCCTACGGGTCCGCGGAGAGAGCATGATTAATGCCGGTATTTTGGATGGGGATATTGTAGTCTCCGAGCAGACGCCAGTGGCGGCGAATGGCGAAATTGTCGTCGCCCTGATTGAGGATGAGGCGACGGTCAAGCGTTTTTACAAGGAGGATGGGCACTACCGCCTGCAGCCGGAGAACGATCTCTTTGAGCCGATCATCGTCGATGAAGTCTCCATCCTGGGTAAAGTGGTTGCGGTTATCCGCTATATTCGATAACACCCTGCATAGATGTATAGGGAACAATATGGAGGAGGGGGAGCGCTGTATGGCTCACTATTTGAAAGAAAAGGCCGCCGCATATCGCAAGGCGTTCCGGGAGCGCCCGGTTCGCGTATTTTTCCTGACGCTGATCCCGGTGCTTTTGGCCGTACTTATCATCGCGGGTGTTGTTGTCTGGTTTGTGGTGGCCGATCCACCGGTCCGGGCCAAGGACACCGTTCCGCTGTCCGAGTCGGTGATTGAGGAGCACGATGTCCGCCTGATTGCCCACCGTGGCTTCTCGGCCATTGCACCGGAGAATACCACTGCGGCCTTTGAGGAGGCGGGCAAGGCCGGATTTTGGGGTGCGGAGCTGGATGTCCACCGCACAACGGATGGTAAATGGGTTGTGATGCATGATGACAATTTAAGCCGCATGACGCGCAAGATAGGCATGGTAGCCTGGCATTCCTCGGAGGATCTGTGCAGCACGCCGATCAACAATGGCGCCAACATTGATCAGTACGAGGGGCTGACGGTCCCGCTCCTGTCCGAGATGCTCGCCATCTGTGAAGAGTATCATATGACGCCGGTCATTGAGGTGAAATCCTCCGTGAAGGGGGAACTCAACGATCTGATTGCGGTCGTGGATGAAGCTGGATTTAAAAATCAGGCGATTTATATTTCTTTCAGCCAGGATCAAACGAAGCAACTGCGGGCGCTTGTACCGGCTGCGCGTGTATACTACCTCTCCAAGGATATCACGGATGAGGCGATGGCTTTCTGCCTGGAAAACAACGTCGGGCTGGATTTTGATGCCCGACGGGAGGAGAACACACCGGAGGTGATCCGCAGCGCCATGGAACAGGGGATCGACTGCGCCGCCTGGACGGTGGACGATAAGGATCTATGTGAGATGCTGATCGATCTGGGGATCCAGTATATCACGACAAACTGCATCTATCCCGAAGATTGATCCAAAGGATTTAGGCCGCCGTTTGGCGGCTTTTATCATATCTCTGGGGTACATAACAGCGCGCCTTCACTCATATTCTGATATATCAGAAAGCGGGGAGGGGCGCGCGATGTTTGCCACACTGTCGTATGGCGAAGGACAAAATGGGCGTTTGTGCCGCTGGTGGAAAAAGGCCTTTGGGGAGCGGATCGTACCCCAAAAAATACCGGTCGGGCGCGGAGAGTGCTTTTTCGTGGCTCAAGTCACACCTGGTGCGCGTATCCGATGGGAGGAGCTGTTCACCTGCATGGGTAAACTGAGCCGGGAGATGGTGTTGCCGGATGGGGTGCTCCCTCCGGAGGGATGCGGCATTACCCCATTTGTCCCGCAGGCACTGGAGCCGCGGCTCGTCATGAACACGGCCGCCGAACTCCTGATGAGGGATGGTGGGAGTAGGGTCCCTGTCACCATTTTTGACCCGCATGGCAGGCTGTGCAGCGCGGTGATCCCCATCGTGCGCGCATGTGCAGATGTGCGGATCGTAACCGGGAATACGGCGCTCTACCACCGTGCCGGGGAGCGGATCATGGAGGAATATGGGGCCAGTGTTCAGATCCGTCCACTGGGGGAGGCATTACTGTGTGGTGGTGTTGCGGTGTTCCCCTTTGGGGTCAATGGGATTTCAGTTCCGTCGAATACGATCGCCGTTGTTCCGCAGGGGGAATCGTCGGGTGAGAATCTGCTCGCGGTTCATGGGATCCGGCTGGGGGAGGAGATCCGGTGCCTCAAGCCGGAGGGGATTTCCGACTTTCTTTTTGCAGCGGCCCTCTACGAAAAGTGTGCGCTCCGGGAGCTCGGTGCCCGCACAGGGGAGGCTCTTATCCGCAGCGGGCAGGAGCTTTCACTGCCGGAGGCAGCTGCCCTTTTGCGGGGCGCAGGCAGATAAATCACTTGACTTTAGTGGGTAAATCGGATTATAATAAATAGAAACTATGCACGCATAATGAAAGAGGTAATGGCAGCAATGGCAAATGAGACGAAACTCACATTGGCAGGCCTGAAAGAACTGCAGGATGAGCTTGAAAATTTGAAGACGGTTGGCCGTAAAGAAATGGCGGAGAAGATCAAGGTCGCCCTCTCTTTCGGTGATCTGTCCGAAAACAGTGAATATGATGAAGCCAAAAGCGAGCAGGGTAAGCTGGAAGCCCGCATCAACGAGCTGGAGACCATGCTCAATAATGTTGTTCTGATCGACGAGGATGACAGTAACACCGGAATCGTACGCACCGGCCTGACGGTCAAGGTCAAGGATCAGGATATGGGCGAAATCATGACATTCCGTATCGTCGGTCCCGCCCAGGCGGATCCGGACAAGGGCTATATCTCAGAGGAGTCCCCTGTGGGCAAGGCGCTGATCGGCCATGCGCAGGGCGAAACCGTGATGGTTGAGGCGCCGGCCGGCAACCTGCCGTTTGAGATTCTTGAGATCACGAAGTGATTGATGTGCAGTAGCGTCGCGGGCGGATCGTTGTGATACGCGGAATACCC
>USLQ01000197.1 GCA_900555545.1 uncultured Oscillospiraceae bacterium
CCAAGGTGGAGGTAGCGAGTTCGAGCCTCGTCATCCGCTCCACGGACGCTAAAATTTGATATTTTGGCGTCCTTTTTTAACAGATATCGCATTTTTTCAGTGCGGTTACATATAGTATAGTATTGGTATGGCGCCATAGCCAAGTGGTAAGGCAGAGGTCTGCAAAACCTTCACCCCCAGTTCGAGTCTGGGTGGCGCCTCCAAAACCTTGTTCTTCAATTTAGAACAAGGTTTTTTATTTTACTCTGACTTTTTTCAATTGCTTTTTAATAAAATTTCCATCAACCGCTTGACAAAATCAGGATTTGGCAATAGCATACAAGGGGGGCATAAACTGTGCCTCAAAAATGAGAAAGGGAGAATGGACCAATGAAGACGAGAACAGGAGTTGCGCTGATGGCCGGCGCGCTTTCCGTGTTGATGCTTTCCGCTTGTGCCTCTGAACCGCTTGAACCCAGTGGAGAAAACAGTGTGACGGCTGCCGCGGGAACGAAAACCATTACGGTGATGACTTATAATGTGAAAAATTGCGATGTGGGGGAACAGATCGACGCGATTGCCTCCGATATCAGGGAACAGCATCCGGCGGTTGTATGCGTGCAGGAGATTGATAAGAACGTGGATCGCTCCGGAAACCGCGATGTGCTCCGGGAGCTCGCTGCCGCCGTAGGGATGAACTACGAATTTTATCCTGCAATTCATTTGCAGGGCGGCACCTATGGCCTCGGGATTATGAGCGTCTATCCGCTTGAGTCATGCACGATGGTTCCGCTGGAGACGCGTCGGGAAGATGAGGATCGTGTACTTGCCGCCGCTACGATCAACGTGGATGGCAAACAGATCAGGATTTACAATACCCATTTGAGCTTTGAGGATACGGATCAGCGCAAGCAGCAATGGGATTTTCTCAATGAGACACTCTCCGGCGAACAACTTCCCTTCATTTTGACAGGGGATTTTAACGTCGCTGGGATGGAAGAGTTCTCCTATTTGACCGGTGTTGACTGCGTCAATAGCGATTCAACACATTTTGAGACCTATGTCGGCGATGGGGAGGATGGTTTTCGCTGCCTGGATAACATTTTTATCTCGGACGGGCTTACACTCCTGTCCGGTAAAATGGCGGATACCTCTGCCTCGGATCACCGTCCGCTTGTAGCTGAAATTCAGCTGTGAGCGCATGTGGCCTGTCTTAGTTGACTTTTCAGGGCGGATAGTATATTCTTTTATTGACAGTTTTTAGCGGTTTTTTATAAACCGGCGGAGTGAAAGGTGGGATTCCCATATCAGCACAGGTCGAATCCAGGAGAAGAATTTGGAAATTTATCGTCTATCCGCTGCTCCTTTTAATAGCGGCACTGTTTCTCTATCTCTCCATATCCGGTCAGGCTATGGATACGGGAGGATCGCCAATCCGTGTTTTTGGCTATTTGATTGCTCCCGTACATACATCGAGCTTGGAGCCGGCGCTCTCTGAGGGGGATGCCGTTTTGATCGATGGCACACCGGTGGATCAGATCCAGGCCGGCGATATCATTGTTTACCACGGTTCAAATGCTTTCCCGCAGATTGCCCGTGTAAGCTCCAGCCGGGAGGTGCTCGGTGTTCCCTATTATACGGTTCAGGGTGGCAGTGAGGATGAGGCTGTTGCGGCTGGCTACATCTATGGTACGGTTCACCGTTACCTGCCCTATGCGGGCAGTCTTCTCGACTTTTTGGATACTACAGTGGGTACGTTCTGCTGTATTGGGGCCCCGCTGTTGCTGCTCATTCTACTGGAGATTATCAGCAGCATTCGCCGCGCCAAGCGCCAAATCCGTGCAAAAGTCCAGGACGGGGACGATGCGGAGGTCTCTCCGCTACGCGAAGAGGAGGCCCTTTCATCGATCCGGGATTCTTCGGAAGGGGAGCAGACGACTTATCAAGGGGGGAGCTTCTCACCCCAATATGCCTATCGGCCTCAGCAAGCGGCGGCGGGAACTTTTACCTTTACTCCGGTCATTTCTGATCCGGATCCATCGCCGGAACAGGAGGTTCAGGAGCAACCGCTCTCCAATCCGGAATCGGACACCACGGAGATGGCGGCGGAAGATCGAACCGAATCGGATACGCATTCGGATGTGGTACAGGAAACTTTACCGCAGCAGGAGTCTGTGCCGCCGGATCCCATGGACAAAAAACTCTCCCTGACACTCGGGGTGGATGAGACGAGCGAGTTTACCGTTAATGGGATCAATATAGTCTACGAGGATGACACCCTGAACCTTGATGTCGATCCAAAGGGGGCTCCCATGCGTATCCGCGTGCGTATGCGGGATGACGAAGCACAGCTGTTGCTCAAGACGGAGGAGAAGACTACGCGCTTTGATATTTTAAACCGGGAGGGGAAGCCGCGCCGCATCTCCATCTCCGGCAAAGACGCGGAAGAGCCTGTTGCCAAACCCATTGCACAATCAACTCAAGAGGAATAAAGTTCAGCCAGCCTGTACCAAGCAACGGTACAGGCTGGCATTTTAAATCACAAGAAACCCTGGTCAAGCGAAGTGGTGAAATTGTGGCGGCCTGCTTCAATCACAGCGACGCCTCGATAAAAATGGAGTAGTGATCGGACATGGGGGTGAGATACGGTTGAGACAGGATCTGGAACTGACGGATGGCGGCCTCACCGTGCAGGAAGATGTGATCGTACGTCGGCTCATCAATGCTGTAATCGGCGCCTGCTTTTTTCTGTTCGGCGATTGTCTTGGTATCGGTCAGCGCGCCGGACAGTTTGGTATAGATCTCTGGCGCGTCGTAGGTACCGTTTTGGCGGCCGTCTTCCTTGGCGTTAAAGTCGCCGGTCGAGAAGACGGGGCAATTGTACTTGCTGCCAAGATCGTTTACCAATGCGATCAGTTCATCAGCCTGCGCGGTCATGACATCGAGCTCCTCCTGCTCCTGATTCTCACGGATCAGGTCCAGATGCGTGGAGGTGACAATGAATTTTTGCCCATTGTCCTTGCGTTCAAACAGCGCCCATACCACCCGGCGCAGGCGGGGATTATCCCCTTTGGAATAGACGATCTGATCACTCTCCAGCAGGTTGAGAGTATTGGCGTTATAGATCATGCTTGTCATATGGACGAACAGTCCGGTGGTCAGTGGATCAATAAATTTGTATCCATCCGGCAGATTGTGATACAGGCAAGCAAACCAGGAACCGCAAATTTCCTGAAGCCCTACCACGTCCGGTTTATATTTTTCAATCACGGATACATACATTTTGGCTCGCGGCTTTACGGGCTCTCCGCCCCAACTGGCATAGTGCACCAGCAGGTTGGAGGACATGATCCTCGTGGTGGCATCCCCGGCCAGCGCTGCATCCTGCTGTGCCAATCCGTCTGTAAATTCCTGTGTTACCGGCTCCCCGCTGATGCTGCCGCGTACGGCGAATACGGTGGGAACGGTTACAATCG
>USLQ01000198.1 GCA_900555545.1 uncultured Oscillospiraceae bacterium
CTGCCATAATATTTTTCACAAGACCATGCGCCATCCTTACAGGTGTAACGGTGGATCTCGTTGAAAGCATAGGTGTAGTCTTTGTATCTCCGCCGGTCATAGAATACGGCGGACTGAAACATGCGGTACGGGCAGGAGATCCTGCGGCCGAATAATTTTTCCAACAGGGTTTTCTGCCGGTTTTTCTCACAGTAATCCGACCAAGCTGTAAATACCGCAACGGCGACCTTGCACACCTCCGCCGAGTACTGCTTGTAAAATTTTGAATGCTCTATCCGGTAGGAGGAAAGCGCCATCAATGCGTTGAAAATTTCACATTCCCCACGATCCGCTGCATGCAGGAGGATCAGCAGATTTTCATCAAAGGAAGCATCCGCAAATCGAGAGACCAGTCCGGAATCAAGGCCGTAATAGGCCACATAGTCGCCCAACCACTGCCGGACATAGCGGTCCAGACGCGGATCCAGCGCCCGGTACTGCTGCCAGAAAAGATAGAGTGTGTCAAACCCCTCCTCCGGCGAATGTACGCCAATCTGGTTGAGCAGCTCATAAATATACAAGAACACAAAGGAGAGCGACGTCTTTTCAATCCGACCGCGCCGGACTGCTGTCCGCCAGGTAAAATACCCCCGCAGCTGATCGTCATACATCGTATGATAGGTGGGATAGTACCGCATGAACTCTCCACGGTAGGGGCAGTCGTCCTCAAAATTCTCCATCAACTTCCCCTGCTGATAGAAGAGCCACTCTGCGGGCTGACTGAACGCCTCCCGGCTAATGGCGATTTTTTTCATTTGGCGGTACTCGGGCGGCAGGTAATTGGCCATCTGGGCCGCCGTGTGGAGGATGGGTTCGTCACGGTAAATTTTCTCTTGAAAATTTTGCCCATTTTTCAGTTTTTTGTCCGCCAAGATCTGTTCTATCAACTGATGGACTTTATTCACCAACGCGCCTCCTCACGCCTTTTTTCTACTGTAATTATACCAATCTTCGTGTCGGTTTACAAGAGATTTTGCCATTTTTTCGAACATTTGCTCGAGATTGTGTGCTCAATAGGCAGACAAAAGACGGGGCGTATGGCACGCCCCGTCCAACGATTTATCTTTTATTTTTTCTGCGGGCCATTAAAACCGTTTACCTGCTGGAACTGATCGATTTTTTCAATCACGCGCAGCAACACGTCAAATCCTGTGCCGACTGTCTCCATCTCGAAGCGCTCCGGATGGTCGCGCCATGTGTGATAATAGTAAGCCAGCATCGGGTTTTGAGCGGCAAACGTCACGGATTTGATGCCCGCGCGGGTCATCGGCGTACTGTCACAGCCGCCGACTGGATTATGGATGCATCCGTTTGTCTTGCTCTCGATCCCGAGCTCCTCAAATGCCTCTTTAAACATCTTCTCCAGATCTGTATCAAAGCGACAGAACTGCCAGTCATCCTTGATGACCACTTCAAAGTATTCCTTATCCGCAATGGAATCGACGTTCAGGTTCCAGCAGTTCTCCAGCATCGGCTCGCCCTTATGTTCACGTGTAAACGCCATGGAACCGCGCAGGCCAGCCTCCTCGGAACCACAGTTGAGGTCAATAATACGGCAGTTTTTGGGCATCTTCTCCGGCTGCTCCTTAAAGTACCGAATCACCTCATAGCTGAGCGCACAGCCTGTGGCGTTGTCCATTGCGCCGGGGGAGGCGTTACGGCTCTTGGGATCGCCCCACATGACCAGGAAAGAGCTGCCAATCGCCGTGAGCACCGGCAGGAAAAAGAGAATATACTGGAAGATAGCAAATCCCTGGGATGCGAGCAACTGGGCCGCCCACATTGCGCCAAAATAGTACCCGCTGTAAACAACCGCCATAAAGACTGAAATGGCGGAAAGGATGATAAAGCAGACCGCAGCAATGGCCGTCTTGGCATATGCGGCGATCAGACCGAGCACCGGGTTCTTTTTAAACCAGTAGAGGTTCGCGGAGTGCTTCCAGTTCCAGCTCGTATCCGTATGGCCGGAGAGGACGATTGTGTAATCATACTTGCCATCCGGCGGAGTCAGCTCCCCGTACACGTTCTGGGAGATCTCCTGCTTAAAAAACATATCGAACCACGGCTTATAGAGAAATACGCCGAAAACGATCCAGATCCAGCAGAATACGGCTGCAAACGCCAGACCGAACCAGATCTGATTGATCCCCATGGCCAGGTAAAACAGCGCGCTGAAAATAATTCCAAGCCAGCCGATATAGCCGAGCCCCCCGATGGAAGACCGCGGTGAGACCTCAAATTCCTCTTTGACCGGTTTGATCCCGATGGAGCGCAGCTTCTCACCCATGTAATCAGCGTATTGTTTCTCGCCGTCAGAACCGGGAAGCCTTGGTCCGATCTTTTGGGAGGCGTGCTTAACAATATCGTACGCCTCCTCGGCATATTTTCGATTTTCTTCCCTCATCGATATCCCTTTCCCTTCTTAAGTTTAATTTGTTAAGGAATTATTCACAAATATTTTATCATGGACGGGGCTCACTGTCAAACAAATTACAAAAAACTCTTTAAATTTATTGCAGATCTTCCCAACATGAGCTGATCACATACTCGGAGAGGGGGATATGCTTCCCTCTCCGGCATGCTCTGCTTGTATCCGCAGTGCGGGTACGCCGTCAGTCCATCCTCGTATTCTCTCATACAGCCCATACGGCGTGTCATTTCTTTTCTTCCTTTCCATGTTAAAACGTGATCCGTTTGCGCTATGTATTCCAGACGATTTCAACAGAAGAGTCTATTCCATGCAAGAGCGCACTCTATCCAGATGATGCAGAAGTCCCCTCCTGGTATGTATATAGTTTGGTTGGATGTCCAACCAGCAAACACATCATAACGCGCACAAGTCGTCTAACTTTTGGACTGCATATCAGGTAATCAGATGACGGATAAAAATTTCTTATTTTCATCGTTCTATTGACAGGTAGCACACGAAAGCCGGAAAATTTTAAAGGTTCTACAATAAAAAAACCTTGATCTAATAAGATCAAGGCTAAAAGTGGCTCCCCCTGTTGGACTCGAACCAACGACCCTGCGGTTAACAGCCGCATGCTCTACCGACTGAGCTAAGGAGGAATATTGTACACTGCAAATGCAGTGCCAACACCATGCAACAGCATGTAAGTGGTGACCCGTAGCGGATTCGAACCGCTGTTGCCGGCGTGAGAGGCCGGAGTCTTAGGCCACTTGACCAACGGGCCGAATAAAGGCTTCTGCCTAATTCTATCATCAAAGCAACTATAAGTCAATACCAAACAGCTGCTATTGATATCAGTGGTACACCATCACGGGCTCGAACCGTGGACACCCTGATTAAGAGTCAGGTGCTCTACCAACTGAGCTAATGGTGCATATTTAAGATCATACCTCAAAAACCGAACAAAGGAAGCGAATCAACCAAAGTGTCAATCTTG
>USLQ01000199.1 GCA_900555545.1 uncultured Oscillospiraceae bacterium
GGCCGGCCTGCTCGCCCTGCGCATCCAAGCCGCCGCGGCGCTCCTGAACGAAATCATACGCCTGAGCAGTCCTGAGCGCATCGATCAGCTGTTTCTCCGGTACATCACCGCGCAGCATGGTCAAATTTTCCCGGATGCTGCCCGTGAACACTTGGGCGTTCTGGGGCACCAATCCGATCTGTGACCGGAGCGCTTTAAAGCTGTAATCCCGCACATCATGCCCGAACACCAGCACCCGGCCGCCCGTCACATCCGAAAACCGCTCAATCAGATTGACAAGAGTCGACTTTCCGGAGCCGGTTGAACCGATGACGCCGAACATCTCGCCCGCACGGATCTGAAAGCTGATATGATCTAAAATGTTCTCGGCGCCGATGGAAAAATCAACATCCTCAAACACTACGGCCGGGGCGTGCCCGTCGATCTTCGCCACGCTCCCCTGCTTTTCCGTAACAGATGAGTCCGTATTCAGTACCTCCGCCACACGGGAGGCACTGGCCGCCGCGCGCGTAAAAATCACCACCAGATTCGCCACCACGATCAGTGCAAGGGAGATCTGCGTCAGATAGTTGACGAAGGCGATGATCTCCCCCTGGGTAAGTGCGCCGGAATCCACACGAAAACCGCCAAACCAGACAATGGCCAAAATAGCCAGATTCATCACCAGGAATGTCAGCGGATTGAGCAGTGCAGAGATCCGGCCGACGCGCTCACTCGCACGGGCGGCGTCATCTGTAATCCGGTCGAACTTTTCACGCTCCTCCCCCTGCCTGGAAAAGGCGCGTACTACACGGATCCCCTCCAGTTCCTCGCGCGTGACCGTGGCCAGACGGTCGAGCTTTTGCTGGATTTTCCGATACAGCGGCACACAGCGGCTCATCACCAGATAGAGTGCCAGCGCCACCACAGGCCCTGCGATCAGGAAGACGATCGAGAGCTTCAGATCCAGCAGCATAGCCATAACCACGGCGCCGATCACCAGGAACGGCGCGCGGGATACAAGACGGATTGTCATGGCCACCGCCACCTGTAGCTGGTTGACATCATTGGTGATACGCGTAACCAGCGATCCGGCGCCAAAATGATCCACTTCGCGATCAGAAAAAGTGTTGATCTTCTGGAAAAGTGCATTGCGCACCTCCGTCCCAAACCCCTGGGACGCGCGGGATGCCATGTACTGGCAGATCATGGCGCAGCCAAAGCCAAGGGCGGAAATTCCAATCATCTCTGCGCCCGTTTTCAGAATATACGCCGTATCGCCATTGGGGATACCCGTATCAATGATTTTGGCCATGACAAGCGGCACGATCAGCTCCAGCACTGCCTCCGTACACTTGAAGAACGGGCCAAAGATACATTCCTTCTTATAATTTTTTAAATATTTTAACAGACTGCGCATCCAATCCCCCCTGCAATGATCGACAAATCGATTGTATTGTACCACATTTTAAGCGGAAAAAAAATAAAGTTTGCCAAATCGCCCTGCCAATATCCTCATATATTTCCAGAAAGCAACCCTTTTTGCCAAATTATACGACAAATTATATAAATAAATTAAACAAAAAGATCATAACATTATTGACTTTTTATTTGAATGCTATATAATAAAGGTGAGAAAACACCGTCACCCATCAGCAGCAAACAAAGGAGGAGACAACATTGAAACACCTTCAGGAATACAGGGAGCTCATCCCGTGGTTTGAAGACTACGTACGCAGGAATGTAAAAAAGCTGGCAGGAATGGAAGATGCACTCGGCGACGAGCCCGCACTCTCACCTGTGGACACGTATAATAACGCCGCCATGGTCACCGCCTTTATGCGCGTGTGCGGCGGGAACTACAACATCCGTGACACGGAGGGCTATGTGATGACCGTCCTCGCCGCAGAACCCGGCGGATCGTTCGAAAAACGGGTGCGCATTTTTGTAGAACAGGTCAAAGAGGATCATTCCGGCCGTCTGGTAACGGTGGAAGAGTTGGAATCTTATAGCCCAAAAATGTTGGAGCAGGCGTTTTTGACGGCGTGTTCGGATATTCTTGAAATGGGCGTCACACCGCCGCCGTGTATGGTGCCCATCCCTTGAGGGGCGCTAGCAAAACGTGCAGTGGCTGTCCCCCTACCCCCAAAATAAGAGCGCTAAAATCCCCCTAAAAGTGACCAATTTCGCCACAGTCCTCCCCCGTGGAGAGCTGTGGCTTTTTGGGTATGACAAATAATTAACAAAGCGCCGCGCCCCATGGGAGCGATGTTTGTTCCGTTTGACACTTGAAAAAACGGGCCGGGTGTTATACAATTAATTCCGTAGGTAAAGTCTTATGTTTTTTGATCTTAACAGAATAGATCGATCCACAGGACAACAACTGAAGAAAGGATGTTCCACCAATGAATGCACTCAACAAAAAGACCATCGAAGATATCGACGTTCAGGGCAAGCGTGTTCTCGTTCGCTGCGATTTCAACGTCCCGCTCAAGGACGGCGTGATCACGGACGACAAGCGAATCCGCGCTTCCCTCCCCACGATTCAATATTTGCTTGAGCACGGGGCAAAGGTGATCCTCTGCTCCCACCTTGGCCGCCCGAAGGGCGAGTTCAAGCCAGAATTCTCCCTCAAGCCCGTCGCAGCGCGCCTGTCCGAGCTGCTCGGCTTTGAGGTCAAAATTGCGGACGATGTTGTCGGCGAGAGCGCACAAAAGCTGGCCGCTGAGGTCAAGGAGGGCCAGGCCGTCCTGATCGAGAATGTGCGCTATGAGAAGGGCGAGACCAAAAACGACCCCGAGCTGAGCAAAAAGTTCGCCGCGCTGGCCGACATCTATGTCAACGACGCGTTCGGCAGCGCACACCGTGCGCACTGCTCCACCACAGGCGTGGCCGACTATCTGCCGGCTGTGTGCGGCTACCTGATCCAGAAGGAGATCTCCGTCATGGGTAAAGCGCTGGCAGATCCCAAGCGCCCGTTCGTCGCCATCCTCGGCGGCGCGAAGGTTTCCGATAAGATCGGCGTGATTGAGAACCTGCTCGACAAAGTCGATACGCTCATCATCGGCGGCGGCATGGCCTACACGTTCTTCAAGGCCATGGGCCACACCATCGGCACCTCCATCTGTGAGGAGGATAAGATCGCCCTCGCCAAGGAGACCATGGATAAGGCGGCGCAGAAGGGTGTCAAGTTCCTGCTGCCTGTCGATAACAAGGTCGGCCGCGAGTACGCTCCGAACACCGAGAGCATGATTGTCGACTCCGACGATATCCCGGATGGCTGGATGGGCCTGGACATCGGACCGGCCACCCAGAAGCTCTTCGCCGATGCGATCAAGGGCGCCGGCACCGTTGTCTGGAACGGGCCGATGGGCGTCTCCGAGTGGGATAACTTTGCAGAGGGCACCATTGCTGTCGCCAAGGCTGTCGCAGACAGCGGCGCAATCTCCATCATCGGCGG
>USLQ01000200.1 GCA_900555545.1 uncultured Oscillospiraceae bacterium
CGGACAGCTCAATCTTAGCCTTCTCCGCGGCCTCCTTCAGGCGCTGCATAGCCATCTTGTCGCCGCGCAGGTCGACGCCCTGCTCCTGCTTGAAGGAATCTGCCAGCCAGTCGATGATGCGCTGGTCAAAATCGTCGCCGCCCAAGCGGTTGTTACCGGCGGTTGCCAAAACTTCCTGAACACCGTCGCCCATCTCAATGATGGAGACATCGAACGTACCGCCGCCCAAGTCGTAAACCATGACCTTCTGGTCGGCCTCTTTATCAATACCGTAGGCCAACGCGGCTGCCGTCGGCTCATTGATGATACGCTTGACCTCCAGGCCGGCAATCTTACCGGCATCCTTGGTGGCCTGACGCTGGGAGTCTGTGAAATACGCGGGAACGGTGATGACCGCCTCGGTGACTGTCTCGCCCAGATAGGCCTCGGCATCGGATTTCAGCTTTTGCAGGATCATCGCGGAGATCTCCTGCGGGGTGTATTTTTTGCCGTCAATATCCACATGGTAATCGGAGCCCATGTGCCTTTTGATAGAGGATACGGTGCGATCCGGGTTGGTGATAGCCTGACGCTTTGCCACCTGGCCGACCAAACGCTCACCCGTCTTGGAGAAAGCGACGACGGACGGAGTCGTCCGGGCGCCCTCCGGGTTCGGGATTACTGTGGGCTCGCCGCCCTCAATTACAGCGACACATGAATTCGTTGTACCTAAGTCAATACCAATGATCTTACTCATAACAAACTGCCTCCTAAGCAATAAGCTGTCTTTTCAAATTATTTTATATTTTAAAGGCCGTTTTTGAACGGATGAAGAACACACGATAAAGTATCTTCAAACATTCATTGGGCCACCTGTACCATCGCGTGGCGGATTACCTTATCGCCGATCTTATACCCTTTGGCAAACACCTGTGCGATCTGATTCTCCTCCAGCTCGTCATCCTCCGCCTGCATAACGGCGTTGTGGATCTGGGGATCGAAGGCGTCCCCACGGGCGCCAAACGCTTCCACGCCCAGCTTTTCAAAAGCCTTGGCAAACTGGTCGAGCGTCATCTGCAGTCCCTTGCCCAAGTCCTCCGCGCTCGCATTCTCCTGCGCCAGCGCGCGCTCCAAGTTATCGAGCACGGGCAGCATCTCCTTGACAGCGTCGATCGTCGCGTCGGTATAAACGCCTTCCCGCTCGCGGGAGGAACGCTTGCGGAAGTTATCGTACTCCGCAGCCAGACGTATAAACTTGTCGTCCCGCTCTTTCAGGGCCTTTTCATAGTCCGCCCGGATCTCCTCAACTGTGGGGCCCTTGGATTTTTTCTCCTTTTTCTCCTTGGGCTTTTTTTCTTCTGCCGCTGGCTCGCCGGTGGACTTTCCGTCTCCGGTTCCTCCGCAGGCGTGCGGGTTTCTTTTTCCTTCATGATGTCATCTCCTGATTCTGTGTTATAAAATCGCGGAATCGTCGCCAAGTGCCTCTGATAACAGTTTGCCGACAATGGCGGACAGATATTCGATGTGCGGGATCAAGGACGCATAATCCATACGCGTCGGGCCGATGATGCCGATCGTACCGCCGGGCCGGCCTGCGAGCTTATAGGGGGCGAGGATCATGCTGAAGTTGCGCAGCTGGCGGAACACGTTCTCACTGCCGATAAACACCTGCATCCGCTCCCTGCCGCTGCGGACCAGCTGCTCCAACGGCGCCGTATCGCGCAGGAACTCGAGCGTTTCGCGCACATCCATACCGCGGCCATCGTAGCTGAGCAGATTGGTCTGGCCGTCGAGCAGGATCTCCGCCTGAGCTGCCTCATGCGCAAGCTGTGCCAGTGTGATGAGCAGGCGGCTCATCGTCAGCGCGTACTCCCCCAGGGAAGCTGCCAGCGTCTGGATCTGCGGGACGGAGAGCTCCGACACGGGGTGGCCGGTAAAGTGCTGCTCCACAATGTTTGCAAATGTGGTGCGGAATGACGCATCAATGTTGGCCATGGTGCGGCACAGCCCGCTCTTGAGAATCCCGGAGGTGGTCAGCAGCACGATCATCGCCGTACTGGACGAGACCGGAACCAGCTCCACACGCTTAATAGTCGCCTGGGCGTCCGCCGGGGTGGTGGAGACCGCCGCGCAGTTCGTGATATCGGCGAGCACCTCGCTCGCCTGGCCGAGCACCTTCTCCGGATCGCCGGGGTTCAGGCTGAACAACCCGTCCATTCGGCGGCGCTGCGCGGCCGTCAGCTCATGGCGGCCCATCAGGTGATCGATGTAGTAGCGGTATCCCTCCTGCGAGGGGATCCGTCCGGCAGAGGTGTGCGGCTGCTCAAGCAGCCCCATCTCCGCGAGCTCCGACATCTCGTTCCGAATGGTCGCGGAGGAGACGGAGAGCTCCGGCAGCTCGCAGAGCGCCTTGGAACCGACCGGCTCGCCCGTCTTGATGTACAACTCAACGACCGCCGCCAGAATTTTTCTCTTCCGTTCGGACAACTCCATCCCAAGGCCCTCCTCCATTTTTACTCAATTAGCACTCTGTATGCCTGAGTGCTAATTCTATTTATAATAATACGCTCCCCCTTTTGCAATGTCAATATTTCAAATATGAACACTTTGTAAAACATGGCTCCATCCTTTGTATATAAACCCCGAGATTGACTCACCCCCCTCCTCACGCCTATACGAAAGTTATGACAAGCTTTTCCGCCCAAAAGAACACGCTTTAAAAAATGAGGGCATAAGCCCCTCTTGGTTGTCTCAAAGCACTAAAGCAGGACGGAGCCTGCTGGCGTGTCCCCCCCGGAGATCACACGGCTGCCATCAGGCACTACCACCGCCCGCTTGCGGGTGGTGAGTAAGTGCGCCACTATGGAATACTTACTTTGAGCGATAAGGACGGCTTGAAGCGTTTTTCCCTGCGTGCTATAATTTTTGTAATTTCAGGGAGCGATCAATCGGAATTTAAGAAGAAGAAAGAAGGGAAGATAAAAAGATATTGCTTGATAATATTGACAAAATAAGGTGTTGGATAAAAAATCGCAACATATACAAACAAGGGGAAAATTGGTATTGTGAAGTTGAAAATATCAAAATCACTATCAATTCATACAGCTATACAATTATCACGGCACATATTGTTAAGTAAATTCCAGTTCGTAAGACTGTGAAGAGGGACATGACGGCCCATCGGCATGTCATACCCCTTGTTTTCTGTCCGCCCTCCTTTTTCGGCCGGCCGCTTCACTTTACCACAAATGAGCCGCCAGCCGTTGTGTCGTAGGTGGTAGAAACCGCCCTTTACACAGCAACTTTCACCACACGCCACAATCCCGGTTCCAAAACGCAATAATTTTCAATGAGGGGATGATTTTTATGAAGAAGATCTTGGTTTTAGCAGCGTTGGCTTTGACTGCGAGCCTGTTGATGTCCAGTTGCGGACAGGCCG
>USLQ01000201.1 GCA_900555545.1 uncultured Oscillospiraceae bacterium
CTCCCCGGCGGTCGGAACCGTACAGATGGGAGAAAAGCTGGATGCTGGCAATAATCCACTCAGCATTGTGCCGGCTTTGGGCCCCGGCGATACGATCAGGACACTGTTCTTTTGGATCATCACACGGAGCCTCCTCTCAAAGAAATATCCGCACGTTCAATCCAGAATATCTGGCAAATACCGGCGAATGAGCCCACTTTCTCGAGCAAGATCCAACGCCTCCTGCAGGGAGGTGGGCAGAGCGGTCAATTTGTCGGTAACTGCGGGATCGGCAGTGTACAGGTTCAGATCTAACGGGGGCGGCAGGGGCGTGCCGTTCTGGATGCCGTCCAGCCCAGCGTATATGAGTAGCGCGTAGGCAAGGTAGGGATTGGCCGTCGGATCGGGGGAACGCAGCTCAAACCGGACATATTCATCCCGCGCCGCCGGGATGCGGATCAGTTGTGAACGGTTTTCGGACGACCAGGTGACATAGCGCGGCGCCTTTTTCTCCCCCAGACGGCGGTATGACTCCTCCGTGGGGTTGAGGAAGGCGGAGAACTCCCGCGCATGTGCCAGAACACCGGCCATGAAGGCGTCCGTATCCGCCCGTTCGCCTGCGCTCCGGATGGATACATTGATGTGCAGGCCGTTGCCGCTCTCCGTAGGCAGGGGCTTAGGAGAAAAACAGGCAAACAGACCATTTTGCATGGCGATCGTCTTGACCACAGATTTAAACGTGACGGCATTGTCCGCGGAGGTCAAGGCGTCGCTGTAGCGGAAATCGATCTCGTTTTGCCCTGGCCCCTCTTCGTGATGGGAGCTCTCAGGGCGGATCCCCATATTCTCAAGAGCCAGGCAGATCTCCCGGCGGATATTCTCTCCGCGGTCTTCCGGTGCGATATCCATATAGCTTGCCCGGTCGAAAGGCGTGTGGGTGGCCGCACCGCTCTCATCGGTCTGAAACAGGTAAAATTCAAATTCCACCCCAAAATAGCAGGTGATCCCCATTTTGTCCGCTTCAGCGATGGCCTGCTTGAGCAGCCAGCGGCTGTCCCGCCGGAATGGCCGCCCGTCGGGATAGCGGATATCACAGAACATGCGGATAACGCGTCCTTCCACTGGACGCCAGGGGAGGACGGACAGCGTGGCGGGATCCGGGAAAAGAAAGAGGTCGGACTTGACCTCGCTGCCAAACCCGGGAATTGCCGAAGCGTCGATCGAGATCCCATACCGGAACGCCCGTTCCAGCTCCGTGGGCATGATGGCAATATTTTTTTGATTCCCGGCAAGATCGCAGAAGGCGAGACGGATAAATTTGACATCTTCCTCGCGGCAGTAGGTAATTACCTCATCGTAAGAATACATTGCAAGTTCCTCCCTATCGTCGGCACAGCCTGATACGCATTATGGCGGGGATCCTGATCCCATCGCGTCCGAAAAACGAGCCCAAAACACCCGCCGGAACCGTATGAACGCCATTGCTCACATTGATTAAAATCTATGTGTATTATACCCCTCCACGGATCCGTTTGTCAACAAAAAGGGTGGCGGTGTTCAGAGGATGATCGCGCGTCACCTTTGTTCCTTTAAACGTTTTTTATGCACGTCATCCCCGTTTTTTTGAACGGATCCCCAAATTTAATGCGATCACTTGACAGGGCGGCCAATCAGGTGTATCATCATACGCATAGCAGATACGGGGCAATGACGTCACGGTGTTGAGGTTATTGTTGCCGTATTTTTTATTTTTAGTTCCGGTCAATAGTGTCGGGGCATCCATACATCGTCCAGAGCGGCAAAGGCGTCGCGGGGGCTTCCCCCGGCCTTTGCCGCCTATTTTTTATGAAGTGAGGTTGTTCATATGGGTACCATCAAGAGTGTGTTCGCCACCAATGTTTTTAACGACAGCGTCATGAAAGAGCGCCTGCCCAAAGAGACGTACAAGCAGCTCCAGCGCACGATCAAGGAGGGCCGCCACCTGGATAACGCCGTGGCCAATGTTGTGGCCAACGCGATGAAGGATTGGGCGATTGAAAAGGGGGCCACGCATTTTACCCATTGGTTCCAGCCGATGACGGGCGTCACTGCGGAAAAACACGATAGCTTCATCACCCCGACGGATGACGGGCGCGTGATCCTGGAGTTCTCCGGAAAAGAGCTCATACAGGGCGAGCCGGATGCCTCCTCCTTCCCGTCAGGCGGCTTACGCGCTACATTTGAAGCGCGTGGGTACACCGCATGGGACGCAACCTCCTACGCCTTTATCAAGGAGAAAACGCTCTGCATCCCGACGGCTTTCTGCTCCTACGGCGGGGAAGCGCTCGATAAAAAGACGCCGCTCCTGCGTTCCATGGAGGCAATCAACCGCCA
Source organism: uncultured Oscillospiraceae bacterium (assembly GCA_900555545.1). Taxonomy (GTDB): domain Bacteria; phylum Bacillota; class Clostridia; order Oscillospirales; family Acutalibacteraceae; genus Onthovicinus. The sequence continues at coordinate 2,353 of USLQ01000201.1, forward strand.
GACGCTGCGCGTACTCCGCCTGTTTGGGGATACGGAGGTCACCTCGGTCAAAACGACTGTCGGGCCGGAACAGGAATATTTCCTGGTGGAAAAGGAGATGTTTGACAAGCGGCCGGATCTGATCTACACCGGACGGACGCTCTTTGGCGCCAAGTCCCCCAAGGGACAGGAGCTGGATGACCACTACTTTGGCACGATTAAGACACGCGTCGCCGCATTTATGGAGGACCTCGACGAAGAGTTGTGGAAGCTGGGAGTTCTGGCCAAGACGGAGCACAACGAGGTCGCCCCTGCCCAGCACGAGCTGGCGCCCGTCTTTACCACCACCAATATCGCAACGGATCACAACCAGTTGACCATGGAGCTGATGCAGCGCATCGCCAAAAAGCACGGCCTTGTCTGTCTGCTGCATGAGAAGCCCTTTGCAGGGGTGAACGGCTCCGGCAAGCACAACAACTGGTCCATCTCCACCAACACGGGCAAGAACCTGCTCGATCCGGGCGATACGCCGCACGAGAACGCGCAGTTCCTGTTGTTCTTATGTGCCGTGCTCAAGGCGGTGGATGATTATCAGGATCTGCTGCGCATCTCCGTGGCCTCTGCGGGCAATGATCACAGGCTCGGAGCCAATGAGGCGCCGCCTGCGATCGTGTCCGTGTTCCTCGGCACAGAGCTGACGGAGATCCTGAAGGCGATCGAAAAGGATGAGCAGTACGGCTCCCGGGAGAAGGAACTCTGGAAGGTGGGCGTGCATACGCTCCCGCGCTTCCCAAAGGATGCCACAGATCGGAACCGCACCTCTCCCTTCGCCTTTACGGGCAACAAGTTTGAATTCCGTATGCTCGGCTCCAGCGATTCCATCTCCGGCGCAAATATCGTCCTGAACACAGCGGTGGCGGAGAGCCTGAGCCAGTTTGCCGACGCACTCGAGCAGAGCGCGGACTTTAACGGTACGCTGCACGAGCTGATCCGCAGCACCATCAGGGAACACCGGCGTATCATCTTTAACGGCAACGGCTATGATGCCCAGTGGGTTGCCGAGGCGGAAAAACGCGGCCTGCTG
>USLQ01000202.1 GCA_900555545.1 uncultured Oscillospiraceae bacterium
GTCCTCAATCGCCACGCAGATAGCGATCTCCGGGTCGTCATAGGGGGCAAAGGCGATCAGGAACCCATTGTTGCGGGTCTCCATTTTACCCGTCTCTTCAATCAGACGGTCAACCTGCGGCGTGCCGGATTTGGCGGCTACGCCGATCTCTCCAAGGCGGCCGTCGTTCAGCCGGTGGGCGTCGTTTTGATCAAAGGTTGCCATCATGTACATGCCCTCTTTGACGGTGGCGATATTTTCCGGATCAAAGTCCCCCTGGTAGGCTACAGTGCCCGTAGAATTGTCCACCAGCGTCTCACTGTAGTCGTAGGATTTGATGCTCTTGATAAAGTGTGGCACATACCGCGTGCCGCCGTTGGCGATCATGGCGCAGTAGTTGGCCATCTGCAGGGGCGTCATCAGGTTGTACGCCTGGCCAATCGCCGTCTGGATAATCATACCTTCCGTCCATGCGGCGTCTGGGTCGGTCCCGAGGATCTCGGCCATCTCCTCCGCATAGGCGGGGCTGGAGACCACGCCGTCCTCCTCCGGGAGCTCCACGCCTGTGTTCTGGCCGAAGCCGTACATGGCGGCGTACTCGTCGATCTTGTCGATCCCCAGGCGGTACCCTGTCTCATAGAAGAAAATGTTGCAGGAGTATTCCAGCGCATGGGTCACGGTGATGGAGGAGCCGTTGCTGTGGCCGATATGCATACAGCCGAAGTCCACATCGGTAAAACGCCAGTAGGGATCCTGACACGTAATCGTTTCATCCTTGGTGATAACGCCCTCTTCCAGCCCCGCAAGCGCAATACCGGGCTTGAAAGAAGAGCCCGGGGCGTAGGCGCTCAGGAGCGGGCGGTTCCACAGTGGGGAGTTGGTCGCCGTGGACAGCTCGGTATATTTTTCCGCGTACTGGGTGATGTCATAGTTTGGGTTGGAGGCGCAGGCCAGGATTTCACCGGAGTTTACATCAATCACCACGGCTGATCCCGAGGCAAAGCGCAGGTCTTTTGTCTCGTAATTGCTGGGGGCGGATCCGCTGGCCAGGTCGGCCACAGCGGCGTCCACCGCCTCCTGGGCAGTATTTTGCAATCCCCAGTCGAGCGTCAGGATCACGGTGTTGCCCTGCTCGGGAGTCTGCGTATATTCCTCCTCCACCTCGCCGGTAGATTTGGTTGTCACACGTTTTTTACCATCCGTGCCGCGCAGGTAGTCCTCCGCGTACTGCTCGATGCCGAATTTACCGATCTCGTCGGTGATCTTATAGCCATCCTCCTTTTTGGCGGCGTACTCATCGGCGTCAATGGCCGCAGTGCGCCCGATGATGTGCGGGGCAAAGGTGCCGCTCGTATATTCACGATAGGGGACGATCTGTACATCGGCGCCCTTGTAGGTATCGCTGTTCTCCTTGACAATGGAGGCCGTTGTGGTGCTCACATCCTCCGCGAAGGTATAGGTGGACACTCCGTTGGGAAACAGGACTGCCATCATCCCGTACCGCACGGCGGCGAGCTTGTGGGCGTCCTCGGCAGAGTAGCCGTCCAGCCCAAATTTTTCCACCATGGCGTCGTAACAGTTCTGTGCCGTGGCGTAATCGTTCAGATCCAGGTAGTCCTCGCCCTTCATGGTCTTGATATCCGTTTCACGGTCCGGGGCAAAGGTTACGGAGCCATCAGCGCCGAACACGAGCGGCAGGTCGTTGACCCATGCCTCGCCGCGGGATTCGAGCAGCTGGATCAGCGCCAGAATGATGTCGTTTTGCGCCTTGTTGTCGTCTGTGGGGAAATAGGTGGCGTCCAGGATAATGGAGTTCCCCTGCCGGTTGGTGACGATCGGATTGCCGTTGCGGTCCAGGATCTCACCGCGTGCGGCCTCCACATTCACATTCCGAACGGATACAAAATCACCTTGTGCGGCGTACTCGGCGCCGTGAACGATCTGTAAACTGACCAAACGGCCCACATAGAGTGTCAGGATAGCCAGGACCAACGTCATGGCGATGATGATTCTTGTTTTTTTCTGCTTTACATTCATAGGGATCACCTGTTGGGAAAGCTCTCAGCGCTCGACATCCGGGTCGGGCAGGGAGCGGGCAATAAAGCGGACGAAAAAGTAAAAAATAGGTGTAAAAACGACGGTGTATATAATACTGGGCAGGATGTTGGCGGCCAAGAGGTAGCCGGCCCCATCCACACCTGTAAAGACGAAGAAAAACAGCCAGTACAGCACATGGTGCAGGACCGTGCCGGTCAGGCACAGCAACAGTGCGGAGAGAAAATTATTGCGCATGTAGTGCCGCATCAGGAAAGAGACGGCAAAACACGCGAGGAACAGGAAGATCGAGTGATAGCCCTCCCCGCGCATGGCGTTGGCGTCCCACAGCAGGCCGCCCGCCAGGCCGAGAAACGCCGCCGGCAGCTCCGCATCAAACATGGCGGAGCAGAGGACAAGTACCAGTACCGGAGCCGCCGCAGCCGTACCAATGCGCGGCAGCAGGTGGGGGGTGTTTTGCAAAATGGCGACACCGACGATCAGGATCACCAGGGATAGGCGGCGCAGATATTTCTTTTTATTTTCTTTCAGATCCGGGAACATAGTTTATCCCTCCGTGCCGCTCTCGTTCGGGCTGGTATTCTGCCCGTCAAACGATGTGATAACGGTGACGTCCTGCAGGCTGAGAATGTCCACACCCGGCTTGAGGACGGCGTAGGAGGAGATGTCGCTCTCACTGCTGCGTACCTCGGTCACCGTACCGACGATCAGATCGCGGGGGAACACACCGCCCACACCGGAGGTGTACACCACACCGCCGGGGGAGACAGCGCTCGCGGTATCCAGCCCGCTGAGCCTGCACATCCCGGAGGCGGCCAGCTCCGACATCCCGGAGGCATACCCCTCCTCACGGGTGCGGATCTCGTAGGCGGAGACATTGATCTTGGGATCCAGGAGCGTACGTACCTTGCTGTAGGTCGGTTGAACCTCGGTCACAATTCCCACCAGGTACGATCCGGAGATCACCGGATCGTTCACACTCACATCGCTGGTGCTGCCCACATTGATGGTAAATCCACCAAATGGATCCGACGAGTCGCGCCCGATCACAATGGCCGTCTCGTACTGCTGGTCGGGGTGCTGTTCTTTAATCTGGAGCAATTGCTCGTACTGCTCGTTTTGGCGGCGCATCTCCTCGTAGTCGGCAAGCTCATTCTGATATTGCTCGATCTGTTTTTTTAACGCCTCATTCTCCGCCTGATAGGTGCCGGAGGAGACGAAGGAGCCGCCCCAGGTGCTGAACTTGCCGGAAATTTTGGCGGTCAACTGGTGGAGGGGCTCAAAGATGGTCCCGAATACGGTGGATACGGGCGACGCACTGTTATAAGTAGCGGCGGCGGTGATCCCGCCGGCCAGCAACACCGCCA
>USLQ01000203.1 GCA_900555545.1 uncultured Oscillospiraceae bacterium
GCTGGAGGCGGAGTTTGCCGAGATGGACGGCTGGAGCGCCGAGAGCAATGCGGAGATCCTGCTCAATGCACTGGGGATCACCGGAGAATACCACTATGTAAAAATGCGCGAGCTGCCCGGAGATAAAAAGGTGAAGGTCCTGCTGGCGCAGGCACTCTTTGGTAATCCGGATATCCTGTTGCTCGACGAGCCGACCAACCACTTGGATATCGACGCGATCCGCTGGCTGGAGGACTTTCTTCTGGACTTTGAAAACACGGTGATCGTCGTCTCTCATGACCGCCATTTCCTCAACAAGGTGTGTACTCATATTGCAGATGTGGACTTCGGCAAGATCACGCTGTACGTCGGAAATTATGACTTTTGGTATGAGTACACCCAGATGGCGCAGCGCCAGTTAAAGGAACAGAATAAGAAAAAAGAGGCCAAGAAAAAAGAGCTGCAGGAATTTATCGCGCGGTTCAGTGCCAACGCCTCCAAGTCCAAACAGGCAACCAGCCGCAAAAAGCTGTTGGAATCCCTGGATATTGAAGATCTGCCCGTGTCCTCCCGCAGGTTCCCGTTTGTCGATTTTAAGCAGGATCGTGAGGTTGGCAATGATGTGTTGACCGTATCCGGTATTTCCAAGACGATTGGCTCCCGCAAGGTGCTGGACAATGTCAGCTTTACAATTCTGCCCCACGACAAGGTTGCCTTCGTCGGCTCGGATCCGGTCGCACGCACAACACTATTTCAGATCATTTCCGGTGCATTGGAGCCGGATGAGGGCGAGTATAAGTGGGGCGTAACCACTTCCACCTCCTATTTCCCGAGCGATAATTCAAGTTTTTTTGACGGCTGCTCCCTCTCGCTGATCGATTGGCTGCGCCAGTACACGGATCAGCAGCTGGAGACGGACATCCGCGGCTGGCTGGGGCGGATGCTTTTCTCCGGCGAGGAGGCCAAAAAGGAGGCAAACGTCCTCTCGGGCGGAGAGCGCGTCCGCTGTATGTTGTGCAAGATGATGCTCTCCGGGGCAAATGTCCTGCTCTTTGACGAGCCGACCAACCACTTGGATCTTGAATCCATCACCGCGCTCAATAACGGTTTAATCAAGTTCCCAGGTACACTCCTGTTCACCTCCCACGATCACCAGTTTGTCCAGACAGTGGCAAATCGCATCATCAATGTAACGCCGGGTGAGACGTATGACCGCGTACAGACTTATGATGAATATCTGGATATGATGGCCGCACAGCAGTAAAAATTGGATTTTCAGGGGATTCCCCGTATAAACCGCTCCTTTTTGTTTACAATACAGGTGTAAACTGAAAAAAGGAGTGGTTCTTTTTATGGCGGATCTCACCAGTAAGGAGCTCTCCGCGCTCGAGGATGAGTTGAACGCGGAAAAGCTGATGATTACCAAGTTTAAAAATTATGCCTCTATGACGGCTGACCCGCAGATCAAAGGAAAGTGCGAGCAGGTAGCGGCACAGCATCTGCAGCATTACAATACGCTGCTTGGGCACTTAAACTGAAAGGAGCGAAACGATGATGACACAAACACAGCCGGTCCTGTGCGACCAGGATATCATGGATGACATGCTTACGTCGGAGAAGGGGTTGACCGGTCTGCTGAACACTTTTGCGAATGAGTGCGTCCACCAGACCCTGCGCAACGATATGCTGAATATCCTGCGGGAAAATCACATGATCCAGGCGGATCTCTTTACGGAGATGCAAAAACGCGGCTGGTACAGCCCTCAGATGGCCGATCAGCAGATGATTAACCAGACGCGTACCAAGTTTCAAAATATTGCGCAGAATCTGTGAAAATCCATAGAGAAAAGGCCCCGATGCATCATCGGAGCCTTTTGTACATATGCAAGTTATAGCTGGGTGTGGCAGGGGAGGGGATATGGCCAGTTCGCACACAGGTTCTCATACCGGCGGTAGGCCATCGTGACTGCCTCCTCCCAGGAGAGATACAGGCTCTCCATCGCGGCTGTCCCAACGGTTTTCAGCAGTTCCGGCCTCGCTGTCAACTCGATGATCCTGCGGGCAAAGGCCTCGGGATCCTCTCCGGCCGTGAAGCCGTTCACACCTTCCGTGATACCGCAGGCGGAACTGCTGCCGCTCACCAGCAGGGAGGGACAGCCACAGGCGGCAGCCTCGCGGACAACAATGCCGTGTGTGTCAAAGACGGAGGGGAACAGGAACAGATCGGCGCGGCTGTAATAGGCGCGCAGCAGTTCACGATCTCCAATCTTTCCGGTGCGGATAATCCGGTCTTTCAGACCCAACTTGGCGATGTGGCGGTCAATGGCATTTTCATCAGAGCCCTTACCCACCATAATCAGGCGGAAATCGTGCCCCTCCTGCTTTACCCGCTGGAGCGAATCAAGGATCACACGGATGTTTTTATACCACATCATACGGCCTACGTACAGATAGATGGGCACCCCTTCCGGCAAGCTGTGCAACTGGTCGATCCGGCGGATCGATTCTGTGGCGGCTTTCCCCTTTGGGAAGTCCACTCCGTTGGGCATGACCACATAATCGCCCTGATATCCGATCTTTTTTAGGTTTTCTCCCGCACCTTCGCTCACGGCCCACACCTCGTCGGCGCGGCCGATATTGCGCACAATAAAGTCGAGTGCCCACTGCTGTAGATAAGCTGTCGGAACGCGCTTGCGGATATCGTAATCGTATTTGGTGTGATAGGTGGCAATCATGGGGATCCGGCGCTGCCCGTTGACCAGACGCCCAAACACTGCGGAGGCCAGCGGAGTGTGGAAGTGCAGGATATCCAGATCCTTTGCGGCGACACGCTCGCGCAGGGCGCGCCGGAAGGGCCAGCCGACCCGGTATTCGTCCCGATAGGAGAAGGAGAAGGAGTCATAGCGGTACACCTCAAACGGATAGTTGTCGACCACGCCGCGCACACGGGGCGTAATCACAACGCTGCGGCCAAGCTTTTCCTGGATGATGCTGGCGTAGTTGTAAATCGTCGTACACGTACCGTCGAGCGTCGGGGGGAATGCGTCATTCATCAGTCCAACCTTTAGATTCATGCGTTTAAACTCCCTTGGGTTTTGTATTATTTGTTTATCATACAACGATTTTGTTAAAAATTCAATGTAAAGTCCATGATTTCACCGGAAAAATAAAAAAAGGTATTGGAAGTTTTTTTGTTATGTTTTATAATATATTAGAGTGGAATTTTGTATGGAGGTGACGCCAGTTGACGGAAAAATATTCGGTATCGCTTGAAAAAGTCATCCGGGATAATAGCTTTGAAGTGATCTACACGCCAAAGGATCCGGCGGATATCTATATCACCTGCTGTGATGTCAACCGGCCAGGTCTGATTCTGGCTATGGATGATAAGTACTTTGATCCGGACCGGATTCAGTTCCTC
>USLQ01000204.1 GCA_900555545.1 uncultured Oscillospiraceae bacterium
CCCCTTTTGTACCAGGGCAATTTCCAACTCGTCGTGCCAGTGCCAGGGAAAAAAGGTTCCCTGATACCGGTCCAGATAGCAAGCGCAGGGGAAGCCGCCCGTCCCGTGCTGGGTGAGCTCCTGTTTGTTGGCATCCAGCACAAGCTCCGCGTCGGGATATCCGGGTACTTTTTTTATATTTTTTTCGGGTATCATACGCATTTCACCACGTAAAAAAGGATAGTTTGGCGGGTTTGTTCTATTATAATGCATAAAAGTGAAAGAAACAACCGCCTGAATTAAGTATAATAAAATAGATTTGGACTTTTTGGAGGAATCATTTTTATGGCGACTGTGCTGCTGATAATTATCTATATCGCCTTTGTCGGGTTGGGAATCCCGGATTCCCTGTTTGGCACGGCATGGCCGGCCATTTACCCGGAGCTGGGGGTGCCTGTCTCCTACGCGAACTTTGTCACCCTGCTGATCTCCGGGGGAACGATCGTCTCCAGTCTGATGAGCGCACGTCTGATTAACCGGTTTGGCGCAGCCAAGATCACCGCCGTGAGCACCTCACTGACGGCGATTGGCCTGCTGGGCTTTTCGCTGTCCGGCAGCATGGTGTGGCTGTGCCTGTTTGCCATCCCGCTGGGGATCGGTGCCGGTGCAATTGACGCCGCGCTGAATAACTATGTGGCGTTGCACTATAAGGCTTCCCATATGAATTTTATCTCCTGCTTTTACGGGGTGGGGATCACCCTGAGCCCTTTTTTGATGTCTTTCCTGCTGGGGGAGGAGAACGATTGGCGCGGCGGGTACCGCACCGTATTCTATATTCAGCTGGTGATCTCCCTGATTACGATCGCATCGCTCCCCCTGTGGAAAAAGGTGCGGGAAAATGCCCCCGAGGGGGAGGATCATCCCGCCCGCACAGTAAAATTTCGCGAGCTGGCGGCCATGCCGTCCGTCCGGCTGGTGTGGCTGATCTTTATCGGTTCATGCGCCATTGAGTTCACCTGCAACGCGTGGGGCAGTACCTTCCTGGTTCAGGTGAAGGGGATAACCGTGGATCGCGCGGCGCAGATGATTACCTTTTACTACGTCGGGATGACGCTGGGGCGCTTCCTGGCCGGGGTGCTCTCCCACAAGGTCACGGGCTGGAACGTGATCCGGACCGGCCAGGCTGTCGTGCTGGCGGCGATTGTATTGATGCTGCTCCCCTTGCCCGCGGTGTTCTGTACCATAGGACTGTTTTTGATCGGATTCGGCAATGGGCCGGTATTCCCAAATCTAAACTATCTGACGCCTAAAAATTTTGGGGCCGATATCTCGCAATCCGTCATGGGTACACAGATGGCCGCCTCCAATACGGGGATTCTCATCATGCCGCCGGTATTTGGCCTCATCGGCCAGGCGTTTGGAATGCAGCTGTTCCCATGGTTCCTGCTGGCGATGTTTTTGATTATGGCGCTCTCCACCCTTGGCTTGATTCAAAAACTCAAAAAGCAGGGCCGGTACGAATAAAAAATCCCCGCCCATTATGTTACATTTTCAGGAGGTCTCACACGTATGGCAACGATCCTGCTCATCGTCATCTACATCGCTTTTATCGGATTGGGGATCCCGGATTCACTCTTTGGCGCGGCTTGGCCCGCCATCTATCAGGAGTTCGCCATCCCCATGTCCTATGCGAGCTTTGTCACCATTCTGATCTCCGGCGGTACGGTGATCTCCAGCCTGGTCAGCGCACGGCTGATCAACCGGTTTGGAACATCCAAGATTACCGCAGTGTGCACCTCGCTGACGGCGCTCGCACTGCTGGGCTTCTCCCTGTCCGGGAGCATGGTGTGGCTGTGCCTATTTGCGATTCCGCTGGGGCTGGGTGCGGGCTCGATCGACTCCGCACTGAACAATTACGTGGCGCTCCACTACAAGGCGACGCATATGAGCTTCCTGCACTGCTTTTATGGGGTGGGGATCACACTGAGCCCCTATCTGATGTCCCTGGCGCTCGGGGAGGAAAACGATTGGCACCGGGGGTACCGGATTGTATTTTTTATCCAGCTGGCAATCGCACTGATTACCATTTTTTCCCTACCGCTGTGGAAAAAAATCAAGGATGCCGCGCCGGAGGAGGAGAGCGGCCCTGTGCGCACACTCAAGTTCCGGGAGATGGCGGCCATGCCGGCTGTGCGTGCAGTTTGGCTTGTATTTATTGGCTCGTGCGCCATTGAGTACACCTGCAACACCTGGGGCAGCACCTATCTGGTAGATATCAAGGGTATGGCGGTGGACGAGGCCGCCGGGGTGATTACGTTCTACTATGTGGGGATGACATTGGGTCGTTTCCTGTCCGGCGTTCTGGCCAACCGCCTGTCAAGCTGGAACCTGATCCACATTGGGCAGGGGATCGTGCTGGTTGCGGTCATCCTGCTGCTCCTGCCGCTGCCGGTCCCTGTTGCAGTGGCGGCGCTGTTCCTTGTAGGGCTTGGCAATGGTCCGGTATTCCCCAATCTGGTCCACCTCACACCCAAAAATTTTGGCTCCGATATCTCACAATCCGTCATGGGGACACAGATGGCTGCTGCCTCTACGGGGATCATGATGATGCCGCCTATTTTCGGCGTCCTGGTGCAGGCGGTCGGGGTTGGGCTGTTCCCCTATTTTCTCACCCTCATGTTCGCTCTGATGGCAGGGTGTACCCTGCTGCTGGTCCGGTGCCTGAAAAAGCAGGGCCGGTATTGAGCGGAAATATCAGATACTTCACCACTTTTGGCTCCTACGGGAGCCCTTTTTTAAAACTTTGTGCCGCCGATCGTAATCTGACAAAATCTGCCAACTGGCGGGCGTATAATCCTTTTGTAACAATATCAAGGGGAATGACCCAAAAGTGGTGAGGAAGTTGAAAGCAAAGGATTTAAAGCTCCCGGCCGGAAAATTTGCACCCTCCGTCCGGAAAAAGCTCCGGGATCTCGAGATGCCGGACGCTGTTAAAATCGTATTGGAGCAGGCTGTCTATGCACTGGCCGGGCTGGTGCTGTCACTGCGCACTTTTGACGGCGCATATCTGCCGTTTGGGATCGCATTTGCCGCCGCAGCGCCACTGCGCGCCTGCCTGGCCGCAGCGCTCGGGGCCTCCGCCGGATATCTGATCGCCGGCACGGGAACCCAGGCGTTGCAATCGATTGCGGCCATTGCGGTGGTCACGGTGATGGCCCGTGCACTGGCCAAAGTTTTTCACAGGATTTCCCCACGGACGTGCGCAGTCCTCGCCGCCGGGACAGGCTGTGCCGTCACGGGTGCGGCCCGCGTCATGATCGACGGTGTGACGCCGGCCGGTGTGGCGCTCGCCCTCGCACAGACGGCTCTTGCCGCTGGATGCGCCTACCTGTTTGAGCGGGTGACGGAGCTGG
>USLQ01000205.1 GCA_900555545.1 uncultured Oscillospiraceae bacterium
CCATAGTCTCATAGCCGGTGAATTCCGTTTTACCGCCTGCGGAAACAGAGGCATTGTTCTTCCAAGCCTCCCTGTCCATGTCCTTGCGGGCGGAACGGGCGCGGACCTTCTGCTCCTCCATCATGCGGTTAAAGCCGGATTCATCGATCTCAATCCCCTTCTCCACGAGGATCTCCTTGGTCAGGTCAAAGGGGAAGCCGAATGTATCATAGAGCATGAACGCCTTTTCACCCGAGATGGAACCGTCCGCAATCATATCGGAGAGCATCTGCATCCCGGCGTCGATCGTGCGCAGGAAGCCCTCCTCCTCCACACGGATCATCTTCTCGATCATATCCGCCTTTTCGGCCAGATTCGGATAGGCATCCCTGTTGATATCAATCACCGTCCGGCACAGCTCATAGAGGAAAGGCTGATTCATTCCAAGGAGTTTACCGTGACGAGCGGCGCGGCGGAGCAGGCGGCGCAGGACATACCCGCGCCCCTCGTTGGAGACAAATACGCCATCGCCAATCATCATTGTGGCAGACCGGATGTGATCGGTAATCACGCGGATGGAGACATCCGCCCTGGGGTCCGCACCGTACGCGATTCCGGTAATTTCACACACCTTGTCCAGAATATGGCGTACCGTATCCACCTCAAAAATGTTGTCCACATCCTGTACGATGCAGGCCAGACGTTCCAGACCCATACCGGTATCAATATTCGGGTGGTCCAGACGGGTATAGTTACCGTTGCCATCGTTATCAAACTGTGTAAATACAAGATTCCAGTACTCTACATACCGGTCACACTCACAGCCGGGGCCACAGTCCGGCTTGCCAGCCGTACCCCGCGCCACGGTCATAGTGCAGCTCCGAGCAGGGGCCGCAGGGACCGGAACCGTGCTCCCAGAAGTTCTCAGACTTGTCCTTGCGAACGATGTGGGAAGGATCAATCCCCGTCTTCTTCGTCCAGATATCGTAGGCCTCGTCGTCCTCCTCATAGATTGTCACGTAGATCCGTGCGGGATCCAGACCGATGACCTTTGTGCTGAACTCCCAAGCCCAGGTGATGGCCTCATTCTTAAAATAATCGCCAAAGGAGAAGTTCCCCAGCATCTCAAAAAAAGTGCCGTGGCGGGCCGTGTGACCTACGTTTTCAATATCCGGCGTGCGGATGCACTTCTGGCATGTTGTCACGCGGCGGCGCGGCGGCTCCACCTCACCGGTAAAATACTTTTTCATCGGCGCCATACCGGAATTGATGAGCAGCAGGCTCTTATCCCCGTTTGGGATCAGCGAAAAGCTCGGCAGCCGCAGATGTCCCTTGCTCTCATAAAAGCTGAGATATTTTTCACGCAGTTCATTCAGGCCCATAGATTGCATATTTTCCACTCCTAATGTCCAATAAAAAAGCGCCCGGATAGGACGCTCTAAGCCCTGGATAATTCCAGTTTATTATATACCTATTGATCCAGATTTGTCAATTGCCGCCCAATGCCATGATCCCCTCAGAAATCGCCTTAAATACAGGCGCACAGTCAATACCGCCGGAGATCCCATCTTCCTTCAGGATTACGATCGTGTATTGGGGACTTTCGGACGGAAAAAATCCCGCAAACCAGGACTGATTCTTCTCCACGCCGTCCACATATTGCCCTGTCTGCGCTGTGGCAGTCTTTCCCGCGGCGGAAAAATTGCCACTGGCGGCTGAGGAGCCAGACCCTTCTCGGACGGTTTTTTCGAGAAAAGTATTGATTCGCAGCGCGTCGGCCCGATCAACAGCATTCAACGGAGCCAGTTCCACATGGGATTCTACCGCGTTCCCTTCCCCATCTATTTTGGCCTCTACAAGATAGGGCTCGTAATACTGCCCACCCGAGGCGAGCGTATTGTACAGAGCTGCAATTTGGAGCGGCGTAGCGGTCAAACTCCCCTGTCCAAAGGAAAAATTAGCTAAAGCCGCCAGATTGGAGAGCTCACTCTTCGATGGAAGAGCCCCGGCCTCTCCGCTGATGCCGGCAGCAATCTCGTTGGGGCTTCCAAAGCCGAGATTCTCCGCCATATCCAGCACATGTTCCGCCCCTGCCGCCTGGCCGAGAGCGATAAAATACGTGTTGCAGGACTCGGCCACAGCGGTATCCATCCCAATTGTCCCGTGTCCATTCTCCTCATGGCAGTGAAAAATCGTTTCCCCAACCTGAATACTTCCGGTGCAGGTATAGGTGAAGTCCGGATCCACACCAGCTGCGAGCGCCGCAGCAGCAATGACAGGTTTGAATACGGAACCGACTGCGTAGGAGTGCAGTGCACGGTTGATCAGAGGGGAATCCGCGCGATTTAAATAGTCGGCGATCCGGTTTGCATTATAGGACGGGCGGCTCACCATGGCGCGGATTTTTCCGCTCCCCGTCTCCAGCACGACTACTGCCCCCTTGGAGATCCCGTTCTGATCCATCGCATCTTCGGCAATCCGCTGGACATCCCGGTCAATGGTCAGTTGAATGCCTCCCCGAATATCCTGGATTGTATCGGAAATTTGGGCCCGTTCTCCCGCGAGCAGGCGGCCATTTGCATCAACAGAATAGGAGATGCGCAATTCGCCGCTAAACCGGTTCAGCCAATCGTTATATGCCTTTTCCAGGCCGCTCTCCCCCGCTCCACTGGCACCGCCCACATAACCGATCAGATGGCAGGCAAACGCTGTATTGGAATATCTCATCGCATGCTGTGTCACGGTGACATCTTCTCCGCTCTTGATTCCCAACTGGCTGCTGCCCAGTGCCAGAACAAGCGGATTTCCATCGGAAAGCTGACTGTATAAAGAGGCGAGCTCCTCTTGAGTCAGAATGGATTCCAACTGCTTCAGCGCCGCCTCTGTCGGTTTTATGGCAACCAGCATTTCTTGATCCATATAAGTGATGGGACACATATTGCAATCGTAGATGATACCACGGCCGGTATCCGAATACACGGTGATGGAACTGTTAGCTGCGGCCGATGCCGCCCAGGGACTGCTTTGGATCTGCAAAATACGCATAGCCAGTAGACCAAAAATAAAGGCAAAGGCTGAAAAGGTGGCCACTACCCGCCGATACATCGCGATCATCCCCCTATTGAAGGTTAACAATCGTATTATGTTCGGATTCTGGTGAAAAAAACGGAAAATTCAAATTTTCTTCTTGACAAATCCCGAATAAACTGATAGAATAATGTTCGCATTCCGTTGCATGGGCCATTAGCTCAGTTGGTTAGAGCAACCGGCTCATAACCGGTCGGTCCGGGGTTCAAGTCCCTGATGGCCCACCAATTTGTTCATATAGGGGTATAGCTCAGTTGGTAGAGCAGTGGTCTCCAAAACCACGTGCCGAGGGTTCAAGTCCTTCTGCCCCTGCCATTTAT
>USLQ01000206.1 GCA_900555545.1 uncultured Oscillospiraceae bacterium
TGGCCGCCGCGGAACAATTGGGGCGGATGGGTTTCCATGTCACAGTCTATGAACAGGCGGAATCGCTCGATGCCATGCGGTACGACTGGCACGACGACGTGAACCCGGATGTATTCCGGGAACTTGCACTCGAAATACCCGCCGAACACTTCCCGAAAAAAAGCTGGACTTTCGTCTCGCCCTTTGCCGCCGTCACGCGGGAATTCCACCAGGATGAATCCCACCCGGACTTTTCCATTGAGCGCCGTCCGCTCAACCGAGTGCTGTATGAACGGGCAGTCAAGGTGGCTAAGATCGTCTTTGGTTCCAAGATCACCGCGCCGCTTATCAGCCCCGGACGCGTGTGCGGGCTGGTTGTAAACGGCCAGCGGATTTATGCCGACTTGGTCGTCGATAGCCTGGGCGTGGATTCTCCCTTGCGCAAGGGGCTCCCACTCCCCTTTGAAATTCCGAATTACCGGCCCAATGAGGTCTTTGCCGTCTATCGCGCCTTCCACCGGAAAAATAAAAACGCCCCTACACCCAAATACACCAACAAGGTTTACCTCAAGCATCTGGGGGAGGGCGGCATCTCCTGGGCTATCCAGGATCACGACCCCGAGCTGGTCGACGTGTTGATCGGCCGCTTGGGCCGTCTGGACGGGGAGACGCTTTCCCGTGCGCTGGCGGATCTCAAGCGTACGGATCCCACCATTGGGGACGAGGTGGTGCGCGGCGGAATGCTGTGCAAAATCCCTGTCCGGTACCCGTCTACCCGAATGGTTGCCAACGGCTACGCCGCCATTGGCGACTGTGCCTATATGACCATCCCCATGCTCGGCAGTGGGATCGCAAGCAGTTTGCGTGCAGCAAAATTTCTCGCAGATACCATTCGTCATTCAATGGCGAACGGGATTCATGGCCCCGCCCTGTTTGACGCCGCCAACCTATGGCCCTATCAGGTGCGGTTTTTCCGAGAGATCGGTGCGGAACACTGCGGGATCGATGTGCTCAAACGCGGCGTTTTAAAGCTCGATAACGAGCTGCTGAGCTGGATGATGGGTTCCGACCTGCTCACCAACGATGAGCTCGGAAAACTGGCCGGCGGAGGCCTGTTGACGGTATCCCCAACCGAGGCGCTGCGCAAGGTGCGCGTCGCCGGGCCATCCCGGCTGATACCGTTGCTGAAGGTCAACAATTTACTGCAAAAAAGCCTGCTTGCGTACGGGTTCGGCAAATGTATCCCCACTGCGTATCATCTGCCCGCCATCCGCCGCTGGGAACGCACGCTGGAGGCGTTTTACAGGGATTAAACGAAAATGAAAAATCACCTTCCCCCCTTTGGGGAAGGTTTTTATTATGATCTCTATACCGTCCAAAAAATTAACTGATTACTCCTATGAACACCAAATACGGCACGCCCGTGACCCTTCTCCACTGGAAGATAAATTCCCATAACACGCAGCATTATTGGTCCATCATTTCCGGATGATCCCGTTCCCATTGCTCCAGCCACATACGGTTCCCTATTCCCTGAATTGTGTCATCTGTGTCCGCAATATCACGGATGACTGCCAGAGCCGCCAGTTGATGCTCCAAATCATAACACATCACTTCAAGCATATGGTGTGCGACCCATCCGCGGATACTTGACTCCTCCGAGCACAGTAATGCTGAAAATTCTTGCTTCAGTTCCGGGCACCTTTTCTCAATCGCCCTTGCAATCTCCCGATTCCGCGTTGCACGTTGATTATTCTGCCGAACTTTTTCCCCATCATCATACTCATCCAATGACATTTGATCCATCAAATTGATATTCCTGACATATTCCATAATTAATTCGTTCAATGTGCTCACTCCAATCGGGCTCCGATCTACAATTACTTTTTTGTATTTTAACATATTTAAATCTATTTTTCCACACTGGCATACAGGTTCCCGTTAAACAAAAAAAGCACGCCCCCGTACAGGGAACGTGCTCTGTGTTCAGAGAAATGAACTTACTTAAGCTCAACCTTTGCGCCAGCCTCTTCGAGCTTCGCCTTAGCTGCCTCAGCGTCCTCTTTGGAAACGCCCTCTTTAACTGCCTTCGGTGCGCCGTCAACAAGAGCCTTTGCATCAACAAGGCCAAGGCCTGTGATCTCGCGGACAGCCTTGATGACCTTAACCTTCTCCGCGCCGATCTCAGCGAGGACAACGTCAAACTCGGTCTTCTCCTCAGCAGCCGGAGCAGCGCCGCCCGCCGCCGGAGCAGCAGCAACAGCGACAGGAGCAGCAGCGGAAACGCCGAACTCCTCCTCAAGCGCCTTGACAAGGTCGGAGAGCTCAAGAACGGTGAGTGCCTTTACGTCTTCAATAAGCTTTGTTACTTTCTCAGATGCCATGATGATTTACCTCCAAATATGTGTGTTTTTAGAATGATTGCGGCTATCGCCGCCCGTGCGGATGCATTCCGCAGGAAAAACAGGCAGGATGATTACTGCTGCTTTTCCGCGATTGCGTTCAGGACGCGGGCAAGCCCGGCCAGATTCGCATTCAAAACATAGACAAGGCCCGTGATCGGCGCATTCAAGCCGCCCAAAGCCTTTGCAACGAGGACCTCACGCGGGGGCAGATCCGCAAGCTCCTTGACGCCCGCCTCATCGATGACGGCGCCGTCGATGAAACCGGCCTTAATGGAGATCTTTTTGCCCTCGGTCGCAGCCTTGTTGATAATACGTGCTGCGGCAACATAATCCCCCTCGCTCAAAGCGATGGAAGTCGTGCCGTTGAGGTACCCCTCCAGCCCGCTGATGCCCGCCTTCTCGGCAGCCATTCCAAGCAGGGTGTTCTTTACGACGGTGTACTCGACCCCCGCCTCGCGGAGCTCGCGGCGCATCTTGGTATCCTCCTCCACGGAGATCCCCTTGTAATCGACAAGAACGCCAGCGCAGGAATTCTTCATCTTCTCACTGAGAGCCTCTACCTGCTGCTTTTTCTTTTCCAGAATTGCATTACTCGGCATATTGTATTCACCTCCCGGGTTGTGGCGTGTATGGGACAGCCTATACAGCCGTATATGCCGTCTGATCGTGCCAAGGCATTAAAAAACGCCTTGCCCTAAAGCAGGGAAAGGCGATACTGACAGAATGAAACTGTAAGTGCTTCCCCTCGGCAGGTAGGAACCCGTTACGCGCTGCGCGCACCTGCTGTCTTTAGGTAATCAACAACATGGGATATGATACCATATCCCACGCCGGATGTCAAGTTTTTTCTCAGGCCTCTGCGCCCTCGACCGCTGTGACACGGTTGGGGTTGATCTTGATGCCGGGGCCCATTGTCACGGCAACCGCGCAGGAGCGGATGTACTGGCCCTTTGCTGCGGCGGGCTTTGCCTTGACAATCGCATCCAGGAGCACCTTGAAGT
>USLQ01000207.1 GCA_900555545.1 uncultured Oscillospiraceae bacterium
TGCACCATCATCCCCCTGTGTGGGGTGGATCTGAGCGTGACGGCAGAACAGATCATGCACGCCGCGACGCTGGTGCTGATGATTCCGACCGCTCTCGGTGTTATCAGCGATCCGACCACCAAAGGGATTTGCGACAGCCAAATAGCGCTGACCTATGACAAACCGCGCTGCGATAATGAGGAAAAATAGTAAAATCACACGGAGGCCTCCCCTATTTCCACAGGAGGAGGCCTCCATAATTTTTGCAATAATTTTATCATCTTTCCACAAAAGCACCCTTTATCTTACCGGATCTATTGCATTTTTTACTCAAAGCACGTACAATAATGCCGGAATAACTGATTCCAATTTTTTGCATAACAGGAGAAAACGATGATGCAAGACTTTTTGACACGTGTCCTGGGGCCTGAGGCAGCACGCCATTTTGACGTCGTAACAATTCCGTCAGCCGGTGGTAAAAATTGCTATGAGGTTGCCTCCCAGGGCGGTAAAATCGTCCTGCGCGGCGACTGCCCCGTCTCGGTCGCCATGGCGCTCAACGCCTACCTGACCGAGGTGTGCAAGATCAATTACAGCTGGAACGGCAACAGGGAAATCCGACTGGCTGAATTTCCCATGCCCACTGCCCCCATCCGGCGGACGGTTGATCAGAAATACCGCGTGTATATGAACTACTGTACGCTCTGCTATTCCATGGCATGGTGGGATTGGCCGCGTTGGGAAAGGGAAATCGACTTTATGGCCATGAAGGGGATCAACATGCCCCTCGCTGTAGTAGGGACTGAAAAGGTCTGGTTCGATACCCTGGTGGAATTGGGGCTGAGTCGGGAAGAGAGCTTGCACTGCATCTCCGGCCCCGCATTCTGGGCATGGCAGCTGATGACCAATATCGACAGCTATATGCCGCCCTCGGATGAGAAATACATCGACGAACGCGCCAGCCTCGGCAAAAAAATCATGGACCGCTATCTGGAATTTGGCATGTTCCCGATCCAGCAGGGGTATTCCGGCCATCTGCCCATGATCGCGCGCGAAAAATTCCCCGACGCAAAAATCCAGGCCAAGGCCGAGTGGTGTGATTTTCCGGCGACGGCACAGCTTGATCCGACAGACCCCCTGTTCCCCAAAATCGGCCGAATTTTTCTGGAAAAGCAGGACGCCCTTTTTGGCAGCCACCATTTCTACGCGTGCGATCCGTTCCACGAGGGCACGCCGCCCAAAAAGTGGCCCGGATACCTGAAAAAAGTTGCCCGTGCGATTGACCAGGTCTACCGCGACTTTGATCCCCAAGGCATCTGGGTCATGCAGTCCTGGTCCCTGCGCCGCGGGATCGTCAAGGCGGTGGACCGTAGCCGCTTGCTGATTCTCGATATCGACGGCAACCGCGCCAAAGGCACGCACAACTTCTGGAAGTACCCGTTTGTAAGCGGCCACCTGCACAACTTTGGCGGCAAAAACAGCCTGCACGGCGATCTGGACGGTGTAGCCAAAAACGCCTACGCCCAGCTGAAACAACGGCGGGCAAACGTGGTTGGAACCGGCCTGTTCCCGGAGGGGATCGAACAGAATCCAGTCTACTATGATCTGGTATTTGATATTGGCACCCGAGACGGGGCGGTAGATCCCAGCGCATGGCTGAGGGATTACGTCCGGCGCCGGTACGGCGCAGACAGCGCTCCAGCCCGGGAGGCCTGGGCGCTGCTGCGGCAGAGCTGTTACCACAAAAATACCGGATATGAGGAGGAGGCCGGCTCCATGCACCCCAAACACGCCGCCCCCAATGATAAACTGATCCGCACGTATGATAACAGTGTATTGATCCACGCCCTGAAGCTGCTCCTCCAGGCGCGCGGGGAACTGGCCACCTCTGATGGATATCAGTTTGACGTGTGCGATCTGACGCGTCAAGTCCTGAGCAATCGGGCACTGGATCTCCACGGCCAAATCACCGCCCAGTGCGAGGCGCGGGATATTCCCAGGGCGGAGCAAAAAATTGCAGAATTCCTGGCGCTGCTGGAGGATGTGGACACACTCGTCTCCCACCGCAGTGAGCTGACCCTGTCGCGGTGGATCAATGACGCCCACCGGCTGGCGACCGACCCTGCGGAAAAGAAATACTACGACAAATGCGCCCGTACGCTCCTCACCCTGTGGGGCGATATTGGGCGTGATCCGGCCCTGTGCGATTACGCCTGGCGGGAGTGGGGTGGCCTGATCCGGGAGTACTATTTGCCCCGCTGGAAGATGTACTATGAGATGGTACTGGTAAATCTGAAAAACGGCGTGGAAACCCCGGATAACACCCCAGGCGGGCAGCTTTTCTTCGACCGTCCGCGCACCCGGGCAACCGAAGCCGGCAAGGCCATCTCCGAATTTGAATACAAATGGATTGATACCATGTGCGACTATCCTGAACCCGCGGATGCCGATGTTCTCCCATGTGTGGATGAACTCGTGAGAAAATACAAGCTGTTCCAGGAGGAATGACCATGGAACGGTTCTCACATACCCTCCCGCCCATCTGCGACGGCGGCTCACGCATCCTGATTCTGGGCAGCTTCCCCTCTGTTCAATCCCGAGCGGTCCAATTTTACTATGGGAATCCCCGCAACCGGTTTTGGTCAGTACTCGCCCAGGTATTGGAAGAGCCTGTTCCCGATTCCATTGAAGGAAAAAAATCTTTCCTGCTGAGGCATCATATCGCGCTGTGGGATGTGATCGCCTCCTGCGAAATCCAGGGTTCGGCGGACAGCAGCATCCAAAATGTTGTGCCGAACGATCTGGCCCCCATCTTATCACGGTGCCCCATCGGGCAGATCTATACCAACGGTTCTGCAGCCGCGCGGTTGTATCGAAAATTCCTTCTCCCGCAGACGGGGTGGTCCGCCACTCCGCTCCCCTCTACCAGCCCCGCTAACGCCGCCTACTCCCTGGACCGGCTAGCAGCAAGCTGGCAATGTATCCGCGAAGCACTGTAATCCCCTGCGTGTTATACGGTTTTCGTGCATTATATGATCAGCGTTTTTACAATAGAGATCCCGTTATGATTTGACGCCCCCAGTTGTGCAGACAGCATGATTGGGGGTGAACGAATGAGATCGTGGATTTTAAAGATCTGACAGATCGGGCCGCACCTATACTTTCCGGCCAATCGACTTTATGATATAATTATAATATTATGCTGCATTTAAAGAGGGATCCACACGATGAGACGTGATAAAGCACCTATGTTCCAATCAATTTTACTGTTAACCGCAGGATCGGCTATTTTTTCAGCTGGCCTGAACCTTTTTATCATTCCGCACGGAATGTTTAACGGCGGCTTCCTGGGGATTGCTCAAGTTTTGGAATATCTTT
>USLQ01000208.1 GCA_900555545.1 uncultured Oscillospiraceae bacterium
CCACCCTGATGCGCGAGAAGCCGGCTTTTGCTATGACAAAAGCGGTCAAAGGTATGCTCCCGGCCAACACCATCGGGCGCAACGCCATGACCAGGCTCCGTGTATACACAGGTGCCGAACACGAACAGGCCGCTCAGAAACCGACTGAGTGGAAATTTTAATCAGGGGAGGGTATAACAGATGTACGAGACGAATCCTTTCTACTACGGCACAGGCCGCAGGAAGAAGTCTGTCGCCCGCGTCCGCGTTTATGCCGGCACAGGCAAGATCACGATCAATGAGAGGGACATCGACGAATACTTTGGCCTTGAGACACTCAAGCTCATCGTCCGCCAGCCCCTTGCGCTTACCGAGACCACCGAGAAGTTCGATATCGTCTGCCGTGTTAACGGCGGCGGCGTGACGGGCCAGGCCGGTGCAATCCGCCACGGTATCGCCCGCGCACTGCTTCAGTACGATCCGGAGCTGCGCTCCGCGCTCAAGAAGGCCGGATTCCTCACCCGCGATCCGAGGATGAAGGAGCGGAAAAAGTACGGCCTCAAAGGTGCCCGCCGTGCTCCGCAGTTCTCCAAGCGCTAAAATTTCATTTTCGAGATTTTATCCCGCAGGTTTTCCTGTGGGATTTTTTTATTGCTTTCTATCAACAGGGATTTAAATTACCATTTTTTCAGGAGGAGGTTGACATTTTGGGTTATCGGTGGTAAACTTATAGTTAGCTTGAGCTAACAATTGTTACACGGGAGATGATTGATAATGACAGAACAGAAAAGTTCCCTGCCCCTGAGCCTGCTTGGCTCAGGGGGGCGCGGGACCGTTTATGCACTGCGTGGGCGGGGGGACATCCAGCATTTTTTGGAAAATCTTGGATTTGTACCCGGTACAGACGTATCTGTAATCAATGAGATCGGCGGAAATGTAATCGTCAATATTAAGGATACACGCGTGGCGGTCAGCCGCTCCATGGCCAACAAAATCATTGTACAGTAGGGGGGAGGCACCTGTTATGACATTAAAAGAAATAAAACCTGGCCAATCCGTCTCCGTAGTCAAACTCACCGGAGAGGGGGCAATCAAACGTCGCATTATGGATATGGGGATCACCAAGGGGGTACAGATCCTGGTGCGCAAGGTGGCCCCGCTGGGGGATCCTATCGAGGTAAATGTACGCGGGTATGAGCTGTCGCTGCGTAAAAGCGAAGCCGAAAACATTGTAGTTGGATAGGGGGAACATGCACAATGGAACTGAAAATCGCGCTTGCCGGTAACCCGAACTGCGGAAAGACAACTCTGTTTAACGATTTAACCGGTTCCACGCAGTACGTGGGCAACTGGCCCGGCGTCACGGTGGAGAAAAAAGAGGGCAAGCTGAAAGGACACAAAGACATCATCGTCACCGACCTGCCCGGCATCTACTCCCTGTCACCCTACACGCAGGAGGAGGTTGTCAGCCGAAATTATTTGCTTGATGAGCATCCGGACGCCGTGATCGATCTGGTGGATGCGACCAATCTGGAGCGCAACCTGTACTTGACCACACAGATCCTGGAACTCGGCATCCCAACCGTTATCGCCTTGAATATGATGGATCTGGTGGAGAAAAACGGCGATCAGATCGACGCACGGAAGCTCGGCGAAGCGCTCGGCTGCCAGGTAATGGAAATCTCCGCCCTCAAGGGGCGCGGCACCAAGGCATTGAGTGCCAAAGCTGTAGAAGTTGCCGCTGACAGGGCGCCTGTCACGCTAAAGACAGAATTCAGCAAGGAGGTAGAAGATGCGCTCTTGCAGATCCGCACAGTCTTAAAGGATCACTCCGCCGCCTGCGACACGCGCTGGCATGCGATCAAGGCTTTTGAGCGCGATGAGAAGCTGATGGAAGCGCTCAATCTGCCCGCCGGAACAAAGGTGCAGATCGAGGCGATCATCGCCGCAGTCGAGAAAAAGATGGACGACGACGCGGAGAGCATTATCACCAACGAGCGGTACGAGTACGTCGCCTCCGTCATTAAAAAATGCGCCCGCAAGAAAAAGACGGGCTTGACGGCCTCCGATAAAATTGCTAAGATTGTCACGAACCGCTGGCTGGCGCTGCCGATTTTTGCAGCGGTGATGATCGTTGTGTACTTAATCTCCGTCACCACGCTGGGTACGATTGTAACCGATTGGACCAATGACGTCCTTTTTGGCGAATGGATTCAGCCCGGCGTACAGACACTGCTTGAGAATGCGGGTGCGGCTGAGTGGTTGACCGGCCTGATCGTAGATGGAATTATCGCCGGCGTGGGCGCGGTGCTCGGCTTTGTCCCACAGATGTTTATCCTGTTCTTTTTCCTGGCGCTGCTTGAGGACTGCGGTTACATGGCGCGCGTTGCGTTCATTATGGACCGGATCTTCCGCAAATTCGGCCTCTCCGGCAAGAGCTTTATCCCGCTGTTGATCGCTTCGGGCTGCGGAGTTCCCGGCATCATGGCCACCAAGACCATTGAGAACGAAAAGGACCGCCGCATGACGGTTATGACAACCACCTTTATCCCGTGCAGCGCCAAGCTCCCAATCATCGCGCTGATCGGAGGCGCCCTGATGGGCGGCGCCTGGTGGATTGCCCCGGCTATGTACTTTCTCGGTATCTTTGCCGTTATTATCTCCGGTATTATGCTCAAAAAGACCAAGCTGTTCGCCGGGGATCCCGCCCCTTTTATCATGGAACTGCCGCAGTACCACCTCCCGGCGCCTAAGGGTGTGCTGATGCACATGTGGGAGCGCGTGCGCTCGTTTATCATCAAGGCCGGCACAGTGATCTTCATTTCCAGCGCGCTGATCTGGTTCCTCCAGTCCTTTGGCGTAACGGATGGGAAGTTCGGCATGGTTGATGAAAACAGCAGCCTGCTCGCCGCGTTTGGCGGTTTCTTTGATATAATTTTCGCCCCGCTGGGCTTTGGCAACTGGCAGGCAACGGTGGCCACAATCTCCGGCCTGATCGCTAAGGAGAATGTGGTGAGTACATTTGGCATATTGTTCGGCTTGGGTGCGGATGTTACGGAGGAGGATCCCGGCCTGTTGGCAGCCGTCACAGCTATGTTCCCCGGTGTTGCGTCGGCACTGTCCTACCTGGTATTCAATCTTCTGTGCGCGCCGTGCTTTGCGGCAATGGGAGCGATTAAGCGTCAGATGGCCAGCGCCAAGTGGACGGCCTTGGCCATCGGTTATCAGTGCGTATTCGCCTATGTGATCGCGATGATCATCTACCGCATCGGCGGCCTGTTCACCGGTGAAGTCGTATTTGCGGGCGCGGACGCTGTATGGGTTGTAATCGCATTCGTTCTGCTGGCAGGAATGCTCT
>USLQ01000209.1 GCA_900555545.1 uncultured Oscillospiraceae bacterium
TTTCCCAGCCGTTACAAGGCGCAATTTGGCGTGCTCTGCGTGCTCTGGGTTGATTTTTTCTATCTGCATGGTGTTTGGGCGCGCGCTTTCTATCTCTGGCTTTGTTGACTATGGTGATCCTGAGGTGTACATAAAGGTGCTGCTGTTATGGCCGCTGTTTACCGCCTTTATGTGTTTCTTGCTTTCGTGGATTGGAGGTTTTTCGCAGGGGGATAAATCCTTGGCCGCTTGCCAACAAAATAGCCGGTATACGTCAGACTATAAATTCTTTCTGGTACTTTGGCTGATTATTTTTGTCTGCTGGATCCCTATTTTCCTTGCGGCATATCCGGGTGTATATCGTTACGATGCGCCCTATCAGACGGACTATGTTGTGCTCAATGGCCGCATCTGGGGGCACCATCCGGTACTTCATACGATCTACCTGATGGTGACGCTCACCCTCGGCAACAGTCTGTTTGGTTCCTATGAGAGCGGTATGGTAATTTATTCCGTATCTCAGATGCTGATCCTATCGGCTATTTATGCTTACGCCTGCTACTATCTGGCCAAGAAAAAGGCGCCCGTGTTCCTGCAAATTTTATCTACCGCTTACTTTGCACTGGTTCCCTTTAATGGAATTATGGCAGTCACTGCCACAAAGGATACGATTTTTGCCGGATTTTTCCTGCTGTGTGTCCTGTTTACGGCAGACTTGGCGGACAATCCCAAGCGTTTTACTTCCTCCAAGTTTGAGATGATCCGCTATGCATTTGTACTGCTGTCAATGTGCGTGTGGCGGAATAACGGTATTTATATTTTAATCGTCTTTTTACCGATTATAATCATTGCATTGCGCCGGTATTGGAAAAATCTGCTCATCATGTCTGCTGCCGTATTGGTCCTGTATGCGGCCTATTCCGGACCAATGATGAGCCTGCTTGATGTAGTCCCCGGCAATTCCCGTGAGGCACTGAGTGTCCCGATGCAGCAGATGGCCCGTGCAGCTCTGTATGCGGAGGACGAACTCTCGGAGGAGGAGCTAAATAATATTCACGATCTGATCAGCGAGGACTATGTACAGCAGTATAATGCGCGTATCTCTGATCCTGTTAAGAATGGTTTTAAGACCTCCGTTCTGTTCCGGGAACCGTTCAAATATTTGAAGACCTACTTTTCAGTCGGTTTGAAGTGCCCGGATATCTATCTGGATGCCTTCCTGGATCTTTCGTTGGGCAACTGGTATCCGGATATAGTTTATCCCGATACCTCTACGGGACATCAATACATCGAGTATGAGGATTGGACTCAGGCTTATGAAAATTCCCGTAGGAGTGACAAACAAATCATTCCGGCACGTGAGAGCAAACTGCCGGCGCTGGACGAGTGGCTGACGGAATATAGTTTGGATGTCACACAGCAGAATGTACCCGTATTTTCCATGCTGATCAGTTCCGGATTTATGTTCTTCTTGATTGTCGCGGTGTGTGCGGTAATTCTTTACTTTAAGCGGTATATAAGGCTTTTGACACCTCTATTTTTGCTCGGTTTGTGGGGAACGATCATGTTGGGACCAATCGCACTATTCCGTTACTCGTATCCGTTAATGGTGTGTACGCCGTTTTTGCTCTATTATATGTGGAGCTGTCGTCCGGCCGGAATATCGGATGCAGCGGAAAAAGCGCAGGTGTGATCCTGCGCTTTTGCTGTAATCGGAATCAAATGTTTGTTTTTCGTTGCCCGAACGGCCGCTGTGTGCTATAATATTCTGAAATGATACAATCAAGGAGGCCGTTTTTTGATTATTTTGGGGATTGATCCCGGATATGCCATTGTTGGATATGGAGTGCTGGATTATTATGCCAATCGTTTTAAGGTAATCGAGTATGGCGCTGTTACAACGGACGCGGGGACTCCTTTTAACCGCAGGCTGGAGATGATTTACGATGGCGTTACCCAGATTATGGAACGGACGCGTCCCCAGGCGCTCTCTATCGAAAAGCTCTTTTACAATACAAACGCAAAGACCGTGATTGATGTGGCACAGGCACGAGGAGTAATTATGCTCAGCGCGCAAAAACAGGGGATCCCAGCCTACGAGTATACACCGTTGCAGGTCAAGCAGAGTGTTGTCGGCTACGGTCGAGCGGAGAAAAAACAGGTGCAGGAGATGACACGGATTCTGCTCGGCCTTGAAAAAGTCCCAAAGCCGGATGACACAGCGGATGCGCTCGCCATGGCGATTTGTCATGGCCATTGCAGCGGCTCCCTAATGGGCAGGCTCAAGTATTACAAATAAGGAGAAAATGTATGTTTTACTCTCTCACAGGCAACGTGCTGTACACCGATGCCGAAATTGCCGTCATCAGTTGTTCCGGTGTCGGATTTGAATGTCACACGACGACGCATACGCTTAAAAAAATTGCCGGTGCGCGTGAACAAGTGACATTGCTCACTTATCTGGCGGTGCGCGAAGATGCACTCGTCCTGTATGGGTTTTATGATAAAAATGAATTAGATTGTTTCAAAATGCTTATCGGTGTTTCCGGCGTTGGCCCTAAGGCGGCGCTGAGTATCTTATCAGAACTGGGTGTGGATCGCTTGGTGCTTTGTGTGGCAACCAGCGATAGTAAAAGCATTCAAAAGGCGCCCAACGTGGGAGCCAAAACAGCGCAACGCGTCATTTTGGAGTTGAAAGATAAGATTGGATCCCTGACTACTGCGGCGGCCCCCGACACAGTGAGCGCCTTTGAGGAGATCGTGGATTTGGGTGATGAACAGTCTCAGGCAGTGGATGCGCTGATCTCTCTCGGATATTCGCGCGGGGAGGCGTCTGCTGCTATTCGAACCGCCGCACGTTCCCATCAGGGGGCCAAGGTGGAGGAGCTAATCCGCGAGGGCTTGAAACTGATGGCGGGAAAGGTGTGATGAGCGATGGAGCCTGATTTTGAAAACCGAATGGTCTCTCCTGACTATATCCCGGAAGTTGATGCTGCGGAAAATGTACTCCGTCCCAAAACTTTTGACGAATATATTGGACAGGAGAAGGTCAAACAGAATTTAAAAGTTTATATTGAGGCGGCTAAAAACAGGCATGAGGCGCTCGATCACGTACTTTTATATGGACCGCCTGGGCTTGGAAAGACGACGCTGGCAGGAATTATCGCCAATGAATTGAATGTTAATATCCGGCTTACCTCCGGCCCAGCCATCGAGAAGCAGGGGGACTTGGCGGCATTGCTGACAAATCTCACGGAGGGCGATGTCCTCTTTATCGATGAAATCCATCGAATCCCGCGGACCGTTGAGGAGGTCCTGTATACGGCTATGG
>USLQ01000210.1 GCA_900555545.1 uncultured Oscillospiraceae bacterium
GCTGTCGAGGCTTTCGACGGCGCTTTTTTGGTTTAATCCGGTGCTATGCCGAATTGAAAAGAATGACTTGGCTGCGGATCCGTGTTATAATTAATGGAGGGATATTTCGAATTCTTTAACAGGGGGGACGGGATATGAAAACAGTGACCATCTGTGGCAGCATGAGATTTTCTTCGGAAATGAAGCGGATTGCTTTTGAATTGGAAAGTTCCCGGGGCTATAATGTTTTGCAGTGCACCTACAATGAGCTCAATCTGGAAATCACGCCTCCGATGCGAGAAAATCTGGAACGGGCGCATTTTGAAAAAATCGATCAGAGCGATGGGATCTATGTGGTGGATATCGGGGGCTATATCGGAAATTCTGTCCGGCGGGAGATCGCGTACGCGCGCAGCCGTGGGAAGGAGATCCTATTGCACAGTGAGGCGTCGATCATTTGAATTGCCGGAAAGGGGGGATCGCAGTGGCAGAGAACAGGGATCCAGCGCCGCAGGGGGAGGGGCGCACCGGACGTGTCCGGGCTTTTTTCGCCTCCCATATTGCGCTGTATACGTCCGCCACGTTTGTCAAATGGCTTATCCTTGGAGCCGTCACGGGGGTGATCGTCGGCGGCGTCGGGGTGGGCTTCGCCCTGCTGTTGAGCCTGACGGAGGAGACTTTCCAGCGCGTGCACTGGCTGATCTTTCTGCTGCCCGTGTGCGGTGTGGCGATCGCGGCGATGTACCGGTATATCGGAAAAGAACCGGACCGGGGTGCGGACTTTGCCATTGCGGCCGTGCGCTCCAATCGGGATATGCCGTTCCGCATGGTGCCGCTGATCTTTATCGCCTCCGTGCTCACACAGCTGTTCGGCGGCAGTGCCGGGCGCGAGGGCGCGGCATTGGAGATTGGCGGCGGGGTCGCATTGCTCACCGGGCGCAAGATCAGACTGGATGGCAAGGATGCGCGCGTGCTGACCATGTGCGGTATGGGCGCCGCCTTTGCGGCCCTGTTCGGTACGCCGGTGGCGTGCGCTGTATTCTCCATGGAGGTCATCAGCGTGGGCGTGATGTACTATGCAGCGATCGTTCCATGTCTGGTGGCCACGCTGATCAGCACCTGGATCGGGGCGCTGTGCGGCGTCCACCGCCCCGTCCTCACGGTCTCTGGCGTGCCGGAACTGTCCCCGGTTCCACTGCTAAAAGCGGTATTGATCGGGATCCTGTGTGCTCTCATCAGCATGATCTTCTGTTTTGTGGTGCAAAAGACGGCCGCCCTGCTGCGGCGGTACCTGAAAAACGCCATGGTTCGTGCGCTGGTGGGCGGCGCACTGGTGATGGGATTGACACTGCTGGTACGTACACGCGACTACAGTGGATCGGGCATGAACCTGATCGAGAGGGCATTTTCCGGTAATTCCAGGCCGGAGGCCTTCGTGCTCAAGCTCGTTTTCACAGCGCTGACGATTGGCGCCGGTTTCAAGGGTGGGGAGATCATCCCAACCCTCTGCGTAGGGGCCACGTTTGGCAACGTGTTCGGCGCGCTGATCGGCCTCTCGCCCTCCTTTGGTGCATCGCTGGGGATGACGGGCGTCTTTTGCGGCGTGACCAACTGCCCGCTGACATCCATGATCCTCGGGGTAGAGCTGTTTGGCGTGCAGAGCCTGCCCTATACAGCAATTGCCTGCGCCGTCAGCTATATGCTCTCCGGTTACTATGGCCTCTACGGCGAGCAGAAGATCGTCTACTCCAAGCTGAAGCCGGAGTTTGTGGACAAGATGATCCAAAAGATTAAATAGGAGAGTAGGATGGAAGAGAGCGTATTCCCACAGTCTATTTTGTATTATGTAAACGGAAAGGACTTTATAGTCGATTCGATCGGTCAATCCGGCGCACAGGTGCGTTGTTATGCGGATATGGTACTGAAAATTCAGCGCACGGGGGAAGAACCCAATCGTGAGTATGAAATGATGCGCTGGCTCCGCGGGAAAGTACCGGTGCCGGAGATTTTAGCCTTTGACCGGGCAAGTGGCTATAACTATCTGTTAATGCGCCGCCTGCCGGGTGAGATGGCGTGTGCTCAGCGGTATTTGAAAGCGCCTGTGGAGCTGATCCGCCTGCTTGCACAGGGGCTTAAAATGCTGTGGCAGGTGGATACCCATGGCTGTACGGCCGGGGATACGCTGGATCGGAAGCTGCACCGTGCACGGGAGCGGGTGGAGAGCGGGCGCTGCGATGGATCGGATGCGGAACCGGATACGTATGGTCCAAACGGATTCCGAGATCCCGCGCACCTGCTCAACTGGCTGGAGCAAAACCGGCCGGAGGAGGAACCCGTCCTCTCCCACGGGGATTACTGCCTCCCGAATGTTTTCCTCTCCGATGGGCAGGTGGCTGGATTTATCGATCTGGGCCACTGCGGCATCGCGGACCGGTTTCAGGATATCGCGCTGTGCTGCCGCAGTCTGCGTCACAATCTGGAGGAGATCGCTCATCAGTCGTTTGATGAGGCGTCATTTTTCCGGGAGCTGGACGTCGAGCGGGACGCGGAAAAAATCCGCTACTATATCCTGCTTGATGAGCTATTTTAACGGGGGTGAATCCCATGATTCTCAGCGTCAGCCGGCGGACCGATATCCCGGCCTGGTATTCGGAGTGGTTCCTCCGGCGGCTGCGGCGGGCGAAGTACTGGTTCGCAACCCGGTAAATTTTCACCAGGTGAGCCGGATCCCGCTGAATCCGGATGTGGTGGACGGTATCGTATTCTGGACTAAAAATCCTCTCCCGATGATGGAGCATCTCCGGGAACTGGAACCGTACCCCTATTATTTCCAGTTTACCCTCAACGCCTATGGGCGCGATGTGGAGCCGAATGTCCCCTCCAAAAGCGCGGTGCTCGTCCCGGCCTTTCAGGAGCTCTCCCGCCGGATTGGACGGGAACGGGTGTGCTGGCGGTACGATCCCATCCTGTTGAGCTCAAAATACACGGTGGAATACCACTGCCGTTATTTTGAAAAACTCGCCCAGCTCCTGCACCCGTATACGGAGCAGTGCACCATCAGCTTTATCGACCTCTATCAGAATACGGCAAAGCGCTTGAGAACGATCGGCGGCCGTGTACCGGAACGGAGGGAGATGCTTGTGCTCGCGCAGCGGATGGCGGAGATCGCTGAACGGTATGGCCTCCAATTAAAAACCTGTGCGGAGGAGATGAATCTGGCGCAGCTGGGCATTGAACATGGCAGTTGTATCGACCGTGAGCGGCTTGAGCGTATCGGGGGGTTCCACTTGGATGTACAAA
>USLQ01000211.1 GCA_900555545.1 uncultured Oscillospiraceae bacterium
CTAATCCGGAACCATGGGGTGTACTCTCTGATGATCTATGTACCTGCTCTATTCCACGCAAATAGTCTCACCGAGCGGGAAGGAGTACAGGATACACGCCTTGACCGGCATTCCCTTGCTGAGTGCCATTGCACGGCGGTAAACGTTCATCTGGTTGGAATAACGGTCGGCCAGCGCCCGGATATCCCGGACTCGATCCGTCTTGTAATCAACAATCACAAGCTCCCCCTCCTCCACAAAGGCACAGTCCACTACGCCCTGCAAAAAGACTGGTTCCTGTGCCAGCTGTGGCGGGAGGTCATAGTACTCCCCTGCCGGGACCTCGATGGCAAACCGCTCCTCACGGTAGACATGGCCTGATGCAGCAATCCTCCGGTACAGATCGCTCTGGAAAAAGCGGGTAATCTGTTCATAGTCCACAGCCTGTGCCTGGGACTTCGTCAGGAAACCGCCTGCAGCCAGACGTTCCCCCTCCGCATGCGCATCGGCGGCAGCTGCTGCGTAGTCGGCAAACTGCATATATTCATGCGTCGCTGTCCCGCGCTGGGCCGGTGTAAGCCCTTTCTGGTTCATAAAAGCGGGGCGCTCCGACGCAAAAAACGCGCTGTCAATCGCACTCTCATCCCCATGGGAGGCGGCGCGCTTGGCCGCCACCTCTGACAGCGGCAGATAGGGGTAGCGGTATTCGATCCGTTCCCGGAGGGCAGCGCCAAATGCCTGTGCGTCAAATTCCGATTCCGTCCCCTTCTCCACGGCTTCCGCCTGCTCCAACTCGGGCTGGGGCCGGACGGTACAAAAGCGGATTGGATCGGCGCCCTCCGACACCGGAAACAGGAACGGGATTCCCTCCCGCAGCAGGCGGGCATCCGGATGGGAGACCAGCGCGGCAATCATCCAGTCACTGAACCGTTTGCTATTGGCGACAAAGGCGGGATCCACCGTCCCATCCTCCTGCACAAAGGCGGCGCATCGCGCGGCAACCTCGTCCAGTTTGGGGAGTTCCGCGACCATCACAAGTTCCTCGCGCGCCCGGGTCAGCGCCACATAGAGCAGGCGCAGCCCCTCACTCACCTCTCCACTGCGCACCAGATTGGCAGCGACGGTATTGGCGAGCGTATCGAACTTACGCATGCGCTGGATGTCAATCATTTTCATCCCAGCGCCATATTCCGAGTGAAGCACCACATCCCCAGTATAGGATCGGGTGCTCATCAGAGTTTCACATCCGGCCAAAATGCAGACGGGATATTCCAGACCCTTGCTCTTGTGGATGCTCATCAGGGAGACGGCGTCTCCACTGTCACCAGCTGTCTTTTTTTTCATACCGCCACCC
This sequence comes from uncultured Oscillospiraceae bacterium, assembly GCA_900555545.1. Lineage (GTDB taxonomy): Bacteria > Bacillota > Clostridia > Oscillospirales > Acutalibacteraceae > Onthovicinus. The sequence continues at coordinate 1,334 of USLQ01000211.1, forward strand.
GCGAGCACGGTGTCCACGTAACGGACAAAGCCGCCGATCCCCGTATCCCGCTGGAAGGAACGCGCACAGCAGAGCAGGATATTCAGATTCCCCGCCGCATCCGGCTTGCCGGCAGTGGCGACGGTGGGATAATCCGTCCGGTCATAAATGCGCTCCAACAGTTCGCCCGGCGTGAGCACTGCGGACAGGTCGCGCAGCTGCTCCAGCTCCCCCAGGAAGCTTGCACAGTGCCCGTCCCCACGCTGAGCGCAGGTGCACACCGCGGCGTAAAAGCTGCCCCCGCGCTGGGCGGTGCGAATCAGCGCCAGCTCATCCTCCGTAAACCCGAACAGGGGGGACAGGAGGACAGCAATTAACGGGATATCTTGAATCGGATTGTCAATCGCCCGCAGGAGCGAGACAATCACCCGAACCTCCGGCTGGGAGAACACCTCGTCATCCCCCACCGCACGGACCGGGATCCCGGCTCGTGCCAACGCTGACGCATACTTTTCCACGTGATTTTTATAGTATCGGAGCAGAATGCAGAAATCGGAGTACCGAACCGGCCGCTGTACCATACCGCCCTCGGTTTTCTGGCCGATCATCATTCCAGAGCGCACCCGGTCTGCGATCATCTGAGCAATACATTCCGGCTGAGTGCCCGGCTCTTCCACTACCGCAAAGGTGACATCGGGTGCATCCTTTTCCCCATAGGAGGCAGAATAGACAAGCTCCTCCTCCCGGTTGTAGGCGACGTCGCCAGCCCGCTCGGACATAATGCGGGAAAAGATATAGTTCACAGTTCCCGTCACGCCGCGTCTGGATCGGAAATTCCTGCCCAACGTAATGCAGGCCGGATAAGTCACACCGTCATAAGGCGCCATCGACTCACGGCGGCGGATGAAGATGTGCGGCATAGACTGCCGGAAACCATAGATACTCTGCTTGACGTCCCCGACGAAAAAGAGGTTCTCCTCCCGGTCTGATATGGCGCGGAACAATAACTCCTGTGCCGCATTGACATCCTGATATTCGTCAACCATGACCTCGCGGTAGCGTGCCGCGATCTGGGCGGCATATTCCGTGCGCGCAAAGCCATCCTCCCGCTTTTCGACCAGCAGACGCAGGGCAAGTCGTATTGATTCTGCGCGGCCTTCAGCTCGCCGTATATCTCCTCAAAGCGGCGCACCGTCTGCAGCAGCAGGGCGAGCACCGGTTGAAGCGAGGCAAAATCCTCCGCCGTCTCCGCCTCCGTGGCGCAGAGGATCGGCTGGACATTTGATTTGAAAATCGTGTCTTTGACAAAATTCCGACGCGCCTTAATCATCTCCAACAGATCCTTGCTCTCCGTCTTACGCACGTCGAGCCGCTGATACTTGTAACCGCGTACCAGCTCATAGGCGCCATCCCAGTTCCGTTCCCGCACCCGTTGGAGGAATCCCCGCACAAAATCAAGCTCCTGCAGGAGTACGGGCGACGCCTTTTGATCCAGGATATCGTCGCCCCTTTGGGCCAGTTCACAGCAGGATTCAAGCAGACGTACTGCATCCTCCCCATTCTGCTCCAAAATATCAAACGCCAGACCGCCCCAGGCATTCCCGGCTATCCCCTGCGCCATATCATAGGAGGAGATGGCGCGCTCCAGCCACTCATCGGGGAATGGGTATGCCATGATAAAGTCGTCAATCCGGATGATCGTTTCCTCCAGCCGGAGATCCGTCCGTCCGCTGCTGAACAGCTCGCGCAGTTCGGGCAACCCCGCCGGATGTTGATCGTATAACTCCTCCAGTGCACGGCCGCATGCGGCGCGTTTGAGTTCGGCGGCGTCCGTTTCGTCAAGCATCCCAAAGTCGGAAGGGATCCCAAGTGCATGAAAATTCTCGCGCACGAGGGCTGCACAAAAGCTGTCGATCGTCCCGATAGAGGCCTGATCGATCAGCACCTGCTGG
>USLQ01000212.1 GCA_900555545.1 uncultured Oscillospiraceae bacterium
CTTTTAGAAAGGCCAGTAAAAACTTCCGCCGGAATTCCCGCCCGAACCAGATCCGTCGTTCTGATTGGAAGAGGATCCCGAAGAATAGGTCGTGTCGCCCTTATCCTCCACAAGTGTAATTTCAACTGTCTCCTGCGTAATTTTATAATTGGCGCTCACGCGACAGATTGTCAGCGTCAGCTTATCGCCCACACTTGAGCTGTCCACCACCTCGCGCAGGGAGTCTGAAGTCTCGAGATCCTTTCCATTGACCTGTGTGATAATATCGCCAACCTGGACATCCGTACCCGTAAAGGAACTGTTGCTGGCAATAGAGCTGACAACTATCGATCCCTTTGGCAAGTCGGCAATTTGAGCAATCACAGCATAGGTAGAGTTGGAATAAACCGACGTATACTGGATCCCGAGCATCGGGCGGCCCGGGACATACCCGCTGGCAATGATCGACTCAGCAACCGACTTTGCCGTCGCGATTGGCACGGCAAAGCCCATACCCTCAAAGGAACTGTCCGCAATCTTGGAGGAATTGATACCGACTACCTGACCGTACTCATTGACAAGAGCACCGCCGGAGTTGCCGGAGTTAATAGCAGCTGTGTGCTGGATGCACACCTGTGTATATCCCAGCTCGCTGTTGACCGGACGGTCAATGGCGGAAACAATCCCCTCCGTAAAAGATCCGTAAAAAGAGGTACCGCCGGGGTTGCCAATCGCATAGACGTCGTTCCCCACCTGCAGTTTGGTGGAATCCCCAAACTCCGCCGCAGTAAAACCGGTCGCCTTGACGCGAACGACACCAATGTCGGTACGGTTATCATAGCCTACAATATCCGCATCGTATTGGGTCTCATCCTCCAACTGGACGACCGCATTGGTAAAATCATCCAGCATATGGGCGCAGGTAAGGAAGTAGGTATAGGTGTGCGTGCTGTCCTCACCCATTACAACGCCGGAACCGGAGGCGGAGGTCGTATTGTTATAGGTCAGGATTGCCACGACCGAAGGCTTCACCTTGGCTGCAATCTGCTCCGGCGTCAGAGCTCCGGAATCCGGGATATCCTCAACGCTGATCTGAGGTGTCTCCTGGGTTTCCACATTGACATCACCTGCGTCATCCCCGCCGCGGAGCGCCAGATATAATCCGCCGCCAATACCGGATGCAACAATCGCAACACAGAGCACTACGATCAGCACAATTTTCCAAGTGGCAAGCTTTTTTTTCGGCTTCTTCTCCTTAGGTTCCGCCGCGCCATACGGCTGGCCATATGGTGCGGAACCCGGAGCGCGGCTGCGGTCAAACGCATTGTACTGGTATTGGCCGCTGGCAGGCGGCGCCTGACGGTTTGGATTGCCGGCAAAATGATAGGCCCCGTTAACCGGCCGCTGATTCGCCGTATATGGATTGGACGTCTGGTAATTCCCGGTCTGGTCATTATCACGCCGTGCCTGGGGGCCGCTGGAATTCTGTTCCATGGAGGAGCGCGCCTGATATCCGCCCTCCGAAGGGGTGGATGTGCCGCCCCCTGTATTGTTGGCATTATTGTTCAAATCACTCATTATGATTCGCCCTCCTTGTGTGTCGATACGTTCGCGGTGCTTTCCGCTTGATTATTATCTTACACGGATGATTTTATAATCCATTTGAAATATTGTGAACAGAATTTAAATATCCGCACACAATTCTATTACAGGCCCGTATGGCCGCTGAAGTTGGCCGGCAGCCAGAAGGCAAACTCCGTATATTTCCCGACCTCACTCTTCACCGCGATCTGCCCGCCGTGCATCTCCACCACGCTCTTGACAATATAGAGGCCAAGCCCTGCGCCCTTTGCGTCAATACTGCGGGATTTATCCACCTTATAAAACCGCTCAAACACCCGGCTGAGCTCGTCTGGAGGGATCCCCTCCCCGGAATTGCGGATTGCGATAATCACCCGTGTATTGTCGGCCGCCGCCGAGAGACTGATACATCCATGCTCCGGCGTAAACTTGACGGCATTGTCCACCAAATTGTAGATGACCTGATGAATCAGATCCTTATCTGCCTCCACAAAGACGCTGTCCAACTTATCGAGCCCGGCCACTTCCACTTTTTTATCGCTGAGCACCTGCTCAAAGGTGAGCATGATCTGGAACAGCTGCTGGGAGATATCATAGCGCTGCGGATTGAGCTTCAGCTCGCCGGATTCAATTTTGGACATATTCAACATGGTGACCACCAGCCGGGAGAGGCGTTTAATCTCATCCGAAACAATGTCAAGATAATATTTTTCTTTCTCCTTGGGGATCGTACCATCCAGAATTCCATCAATAAATCCGCCGATGGTTGTCATCGGGGTCTTCAGCTCGTGCGAGACGTTCGCCACAAAGCTGCGGCGGGAGGCCTCCAGGATCCCAAGGTCGCGCGCCATCGCGTTGAAGCCCTCCTCCAGTTCCGTCAGCTCATCATCGCCAGTGACGGGGACACGATAGGTGAAATCCCCCTTGGCATAGCTTTTAGTGGCATTTGACATCTCACGCAGCGGGGAAACGATGCGGTAGGTCAACAGATAGACGCCAATACAAGCCATCGCAAGCGCGATAATCCCTGAAAAGATAAAAATTTTAAAAAACTCTGAAAGCAGGGGATTCATGATTTCGGACACATCCTGCATGGCGCATACATAGCCCGCTACCGTTGGGGAATCCGGCAGAACAACCGGAATCACAACCACCAGTTCATCTTGATCCAGCAGACCGGATAGGCGGGAAGTACCGCTGTACTCCCCCTCAGCCGTAGCTTCCGTGAGCATATCGGCGGGGATCTTAAAATCGCCGTTATAGTGGCCGCATTCCGGGCGCACCGCAGTATATGCGGTCCCATGTCCGCAGATGACCACACGCCCATCCTCCCCGCAGATGAAGACATCCGCCGAAAGATTGGCGGAGAGCAGCGAGAGGGATCCCGTCATCACCTGGGTCAGATCCTCATTGCTCAGGTCCACCTCCCGCCGGTTGAGCGCCACCAGATTGGACGCAAGGGACCGGGAATTGGTAGCCAACAATTCCGTCTGGGTAGTGGACACATAGGAGTAGATGGACAGTCCCATCGCACCACCCAAAATAATCCCGGTGATCATCATGATCGCCAGGATCACCAGGAAATATCGGGTGAATAGATTTTTAAACTTTTTCCGCATGAGGGCCACGACCTCGTTTTAATCTTTTGTCTCAAACTTATAGCCAACGCCCCAGACAGTCTTGAGCGTCCACTT
>USLQ01000213.1 GCA_900555545.1 uncultured Oscillospiraceae bacterium
TGCCATGAGGTGATTTGATGAAGCTTGAGGTTCGCGATCTATACAAGAGCTTTGGCCCCAAAGAGGTGCTTAAAGGGATCAGCTTTACAGCGGAGAGCGGCAAGGCGCTCGGTCTGCTCGGGCGCAACGGCGCCGGTAAAACGACGGCAATCCGCATTATTATGGGCGTGCTGCCCGCAGGCTCCGGCGAGATCCTGCTCGACGGGCAAAAGCTGGATATCAACCGCGTGAAGGTCGGCTATCTGCCGGAGGAGCGCGGCCTGTACCCTAAAAAACCGATCTTGGAGCAGCTTGTCTATTTTGGCCAGTTGCGCGGGATGACGGCCTCCGCAGCCAAAAAGAGCGCACAGGCATTGGTAGAGCGGCTCGGGATGCAGGAGTACCTGAATAAAAAGCGCAAGCTGATGACGCTCTCCAAGGGCAACCAGCAAAAGATTCAGCTGGCGGCGGCGCTGATTACGGATCCCGATATTGTCATTCTTGACGAGCCCTTTTCCGGTCTGGATCCGGTCAATGCGATGCTTTTGGAGGAGATCGTCCGCGAGCGCATCGCCAAGGGGAATATCGTCCTCTTTTCCAGCCACCAGATGAATTATATCGAGGAGTTCTGCGACAATATCGCCATCCTCAACGGCGGCCGGATCGCGCTCTCCGGTGGGATCCGCGAGATCAAACGCGGCTACGACCGCAGTGTGATCCTGATTGACACGCAGCATCCGGAGCAGATTGAGGCGCTGTGCCGCACGATCCCTGAGGTTGTCAGCGGGACCGAGACGGCGGGCCATGTGGTCCGGGTGCAGATGACGTCCGGCAGCTGCAAGGCCGAGCTTCTGCGGGCAGTGGGCGGCGCCCGGGTGGATATCGACGATTTCCGCGTATACGAGCCGTCGCTGAACGATATTTTTGTCAAGTATACGGAGGGCGGCGTATGAAAAAGGGATTTGTCGTATTCAAATATGAATTTATCAATCTGTTAAAGAACAAGGTGTTCCTTGCGATCACCCTTGTGCTGGTCGTCCTGATTTCGGCGCTGCTGTGCGCGCCCCGCATTGCGGAGGCCTTTGCTGCCTCTTCTTCCGGCGGAGCGGATGACACGCCCGGTTCCTCCGCCGTGGAGACCGAACGGGATCTGATGGCGCTCTATGTCCCGTCCGGCTGCCCGGAAAACGCGCTGAAGGCCACGCTGCAGGCGGCCTTCCCGGAGCGGGAAGTTGTCCTCACCCAGGATGATGAGCAGACACTCAGGGCCAAGGTGGATTCCGGCGAGTTATCCTCCGCCGTAGTGCTGGAGGATTCGCTGCACTTCCGGTACATCGTCAAAACATCCGGAATTTACGACGTGGCGCAGTCGCAAATCGGGGAGGCGCTGGTGGCCGTCTATCAGAGCACTGCGCTCGCGCAGAGCGGCGTGGATATGGCGGTGCTCACCGCCTCCGCCAGCGGGGAGACCGTTGTCACCGGAACGGATCAGACGAGCAGCTTTTTGTACACGTTTATCATGATCTTTATCCTGTACTTTGCCATCCTGATGTATGGCCAGCTGATCTCCTCCGGCGTGGCGACGGAGAAGACCTCGCGCGCCATGGAGCTGCTCATCACCAGTGTCAAGCCGACGCAGCTGATCTTTGGCAAGGTAGTCGGCATTGGGACGGCGGCGCTCACACAGCTGGTTGCCATTGGCGCCGCGGTGCTGGTCTTCTATCCGCTCAACCGGGATTACTGGGCCGACATCCCCATGATCCAGTCCCTTTTTGGCGTGACGCCGGAGCTGGTGGGGTATATGATCCTCTTCTTCCTGCTCGGGTTCTTCCTGTACGCGTTCCTGTTTGCGGCGCTGACCAGCCTGGCGAGCAAGATGGAGGATGTCAACACGCTGGTCATGCCGGTGATTTTGGTGTTCGTGGCCGCATTTATCGTGACCATGGTCTCCATGCAGTCGGGATCGGTGGACAATGTGGTGATGAAGGCGTGTTCCTTTATCCCCTTTACCTCCCCCATGGCGATGTTCACCCGCATTACGATGGGTGAGGTCGCCGGCTGGGAGATCGTGCTCTCCGTCGCGATCCTGCTGGTGTCCAATGGGCTCGTATGTTGGCTCTCCGCCAAGATCTATAAGATCGGCGTGCTGCTCTACGGTTCCCGCCCCAAAATGCGGGAGGTCTTTCAGATGCTCAAACATAGCTAATGCTTTGATTATTGTAGAAAAGAGGAAAAAATGTCATGAAGAAAAAGTCCAAAATCATTGTGGGCGTCGTGGCGGGTGTCGCTGCGCTGGGGCTCATTGGCGGCGGGATTGCATACGCTGTCACGTACACGCCGCCGATTGAGCTCGAGTTCGGCGGGCCAAAGCTGACCGGGGATGACGCCATCACCGTCCCGGCCTCCGGCAATACCAAGCGCGATGTCACGGCCATGCTCCACAGCAACGTGGAGTGGGGGGAGGACGGGAACCTGCTCGTCTACCGCGATGCAAAAATGACCTATGAGCTTGACAAGGAGATCGAGGGCGTGACACTCGACGGCACGATGCTGATTGTCTCCAGCGACGTGAAGGAGGATGCCAAGCTCACACTCACTGCCACTGCCGAGCAGGATGGCAAGACATATACCAAAAAGCTGAAGATTGCCATCGATAAGGATGAGACGCTCAAAGACACGCCGGCCAACCCGCTCGAAAAGGAGGGCTATACCCTCGTCTTTAACGATGAGTTTAACGGCGACACGCTCGACTTTACCAAGTGGAGCCCCTATTACCTGCGCAACTGGGTCGATAACGACGAGCGGACCAAGGCGAACTATTACTTTGAGGACGGCGCGCTGGTGCTGCGCAACAATCCGGACGATCAGTCCTGGAGCTCCCAGAACGATAATGTAAAAGTTAAGGGCATCATGTCCTACGAAAAATCCACCCTGCACAAGTTTGGCGATGTGGGGTCGGGTGCGGTATTCTCCCGCGATATTCCCACATTTAATGGCTATGCCACCAAGTATGGTTACTTTGAGGTGCGTATGCGCCTGCCCGATACGACGGCAGCCACTTTGCATGGTGGATGGTCGGCGTGCAGGGGGATGAGAATGCCACTTCCATGCTCGAGGGCGACACGCAGCGCTTCCAGAGCCACTATTCCAACGAGACGGGCGAGATCGATATCATTGAGACCTACCTCTCCCCGCTTGAGAACATGAAAAACTGGCGCCCGGTCATCCATCCCAACGGCACCACCACTTATGAGTACCATTGGCTGG
>USLQ01000214.1 GCA_900555545.1 uncultured Oscillospiraceae bacterium
AGAACTACGCCGGACTGCCTGCCGTATTTTATCAAGGAGAAAAACATTGAGCTCTTCACACGGCATAAGGTCTTTTCCGAGACGGAGATCCGCGCCCGATATGAGATCCTGCTTGAGAATTACAGCAAGCTCCTCAACATTGAGGCGGTGACCATGCTCGATATGGCCAATAAGGATCTGCTGCCCGCCTATTCCGCCTATGCACAGAAATTGAGTGACACGCTTAACGCCAAAAAGTCCGCTATGCCGGATGCGGACTGCACCTTTGAGACGGAACGGCTAAAGCAGATTTCTGCTCTGACTGGCGATATGTACCGTAAAACCCAGGCGCTGGAGGGTACGCTGCTGGATCTGGTCCAGAAGGACTTTGACGAGCTGGGACGGGCCCAGTACTATCAGCGCACGGTATTCCACGCGATGGCGGAGCTGCGCATCGTCGCCGATGAGCTTGAGAGTATCACGGACCGGAGCTTTTACCCCTATCCGAATTACGGCGATCTGCTGTTCGGCGTGCGGTAAAGTGGATGGTGACAACAGAACAATTAGGCAATGGCGCTTTGATTGCTTTCGCTCTGCCGGGATTCCCCGGCGGGGCGAAAGTTGACTGATTTGGAATCGCCGTATTTGCTGGATCCAAATGGATAGAACAACGGAGGAAATAGGATGGAACAGGTACAACAGGGCCTTTACAGTCCCGTATTTGAACACGATGCCTGCGGGATCGGAGCAGTGATCGATATTAAAGGACGTAAAAGCCACCGAATAGTAGATGACGCGTTAAAAATCGTGGAGCATCTGGAGCACCGCGCGGGTAAGGATGCCACCGGTGAGGTGGGGGACGGCGTGGGGATTATGCTTCAGATCTCCCATTCCTTTTTTGAGCGCGTTGCGCAGGAAAACGGGTGTTTTCTCGGGAGGGAGCGGGAGTACGGCGTGGGCATGTTTTTCTTCCCACAGGATATGCTCCTGCGTACACAGGCGCAGAAGATGCTTGAAATCATTGCCCAAAAGGAGGGCTTGGAATTCCTGTTCTGGCGCAAGGTTCCGGTGCATCCGGAAATTCTGGGCCGGCGGGCGCGCGACTGCATGCCTCAAATTTACCAGTGCTTTATCAAAAAGCCTAAGCACATCCCGGCCGGAATCGATTTTGACCGTAAGCTGTATGTGGTGCGCCGCGTCTTTGAGCAGAGCGACAGCCGTACGTACATCGCCTCCCTCTCCAGCAGGACGATCGTCTATAAGGGGATGTTCCTGGTCCGCCAGCTGCGGGAGTTTTATGACGACCTGCAGGATGCGTCGTATCAGTCGGCCATGGCGCTGGTACACTCCCGCTTTTCCACCAATACAAACCCCAGCTGGCGCCGGGCGCATCCAAACCGGTTCCTGCTCCACAACGGGGAGATCAATACCATCCGCGGCAATGTGGACCGAATGCTCGCCCGGGAGGAGACGATGACCTCACCCTTTTTACAGGACGATATGGATAAAATCCTGCCCGTTGTAGATGACAGCGGGTCCGACTCCGCAATTTTAGACAATACCATTGAATTTCTCGTCATGAACGGCATGGAGCTGCCACAGGCCATGATGATCACTGTGCCAGAGCCATGGGAGAGTGAGGACAGCATCAGCCGGGAGAAGAAGGACTTTTACCACTACTATGCCACCATGATGGAACCCTGGGACGGGCCGGCGTCTATCCTGTTTTCGGATGGTGACTGTGTCGGCGCTACGCTGGACCGCAACGGCCTACGCCCCTCCCGGTACTATATCACAGCCGACGATATGCTCATCCTCTCCTCCGAGGTGGGGGTGCTGGATATCCCGGCGGAGCAGATTGTCGCCAAGTCCCGCCTGGAGCCGGGGAAAATGCTGGTGGTGGATATGATGCAGGGCCGGATCATCTCCGATGTGGAGCTCAAATCCGACTACGCATGCCGCCAGCCCTATGGCGAGTGGCTGGACAGGAATCTGGTGAATCTCTCGGATCTCAAGGCCCCCAATCGAAAGGTGGAGATTACCACACAGGATGTCCGGGATAAGCTGTACAAGGCGTTTGGATACACCTATGAGGATTTAAAAACGGCAATCCTGCCCATGGCGCGCGACGGAGTGGAGCAGACCTCTTCCATGGGGATCGATATCCCGCTTGCCGTGCTCTCCGATAAGCACCAGCCGCTGTTCAACTACTTTAAACAGAGCTTTGCCCAGGTGACCAATCCGCCAATTGATGCGATCCGCGAGCATATTGTCACCAGTACCACGGTGTATGCCGGTACCAATGGCAACCTGCTCCAGGAGCGCGCGGAGAATTGCGCCGTTTTACAAATCGATAATCCGATCCTCACAAGCGTGGAACTGCTGAAGATCAAGAATCTGGACCAGAATGGACTAAAGACTGCTGTTGTCTCCCTGCTCTATTATCAGAATACGCCGGTCAAGCGGGCAATTGAGCGCCTGTTTGTCCAGGTCGATAAGGCCTATAAAAATGGGGCGAACATCATCGTCCTCTCGGACCGCGGCGTGGATGAGAACCACGTGGCCATTCCGTCCCTGCTGGCTGTCTCGGCCATTGAGCAGCACCTGATCCGCACGAAAAAACGTACCGCCGTCTCCATCATTTTGGAGAGTGGGGAGCCGCGCGATGTGCATCACTTTGCCACACTGCTCGGTTATGGCGCCATTGCCATCAATCCCTATCTGGCGCATGAGGCCATTGGTGAGCTGATCGAGAACAATATGCTCGATAAGGATCTGCACGAAGCAGTGGAGGACTATGACCGGGCGGTCCTCGGCGGTGTGGTCAAGATTGCCTCCAAGATGGGGATCTCCACGTTGCAGTCCTATCAGTCCGCCCAGATCTTCGAGGCCGTCGGAATTAAAAAATCCGTCATCGACGCCTACTTTACCAATACGGTCAGCCGGGTGGAGGGTATCGGGCTGGAGGAGATTGATCAGGATATTCATGTGCGCCATGCACACGCCTTTGATCCGTTGGGGCTGGGAGTGGATACCACGCTCGATTCCTCCGGCAGCCACAACCTGCGCAGTGGCCGGGACAAGGATGACCACCTTTACTCCCCGCAGGTGATCGTGGCCCTTCAGGCGGCGGCGCGCAGCGGGGATTATGAAAAATTTAAGGCATATACCGCACTGGTGGACGATGAGACGCGCCCACACACCCTGCGTGGCCTGCTGGACTTTGTCTTTGATGCAAACGGCGGG
>USLQ01000215.1 GCA_900555545.1 uncultured Oscillospiraceae bacterium
CCGCCTGTCCGGCGTAAGGCCAGGCCTGCCGGGAATGCCATTGCGCAGTGAGGGGGGCTACGATGAGATTCGAATCTACGGAATTTGTCCGTTCGTACGGAACATCTGCACAGCTGGAGGCATCCAGCGGCCCGGAGATTGCCTTTGCAGGGCGCTCCAATGTCGGCAAATCCTCGCTGCTTAACAAGCTGTGTGGGCGCAAATCGCTCGCACGTGTCAGCTCCAAGCCGGGCAAAACTGTTTGCATTAACTTTTTTCGTTTATCTACCTGGTAGATCTGCCGGGGTATGGGTACGCCAAAGTCTCTCGTGATGAAAAAAAGCGCTGGTCCGATCTGATGGAGCACTATTTCCAGTCCGGGCGTGACCTCCGCCTTGCCGTACAGCTGATTGATATGCGCCACGCACCGTCGCGCGATGACGAGACGATGCTCGCATTTTACCGGGATATGGAAATCCCCTTCATTGTCGCCCTTACCAAGAGCGATAAGCTCAATCGGGGAGAATATCGCAAAATGCTCGATGAACTGACGGCTCAGCTGGCGGCGTATGGCCCCGCGGGGGTCATCCCGTTCTCTGCTGTGACGGGGGAAGGCGTGCCCGAGCTGCGCGCCGTCATTGAAAACGTCGTTTTAAAATGATGATAAATGACTCAGTAAAGGAGAGTTGAACATGTTTGTATCGGAATGTCTGGGTGTCAATGAGGCGGGCCATCTGACCATCGGCGGCTGCGACACGGTTGATCTGGTCCGCCAGTATGGCACGCCGCTCTATGTGATGGATGAGACACAGATCCGCGCGCACTGCCGTGCCTTTGTGCAATCCATGAAGGATAATTACGACGGCCACGGCCGTGTCCTCTTCGCCAGCAAGGCGTTTTGCTGTAAGGAGATGTGCCGCATTATTGCAAGCGAGGATATGGGCCTGGACGTGGTGTCCGGGGGCGAGCTGTATACGGCGCTGAGCGCCGGCTTCCCGGCTGACCGAATTTATTTCCACGGCAATAATAAGACGGATCTGGAGATCAAAACGGCCCTTGAGGCCGGGATCGCCCGGTTTATTGTGGACAATTTCCCGGAGCTGGAGACCATTGAGCAAATCGCCGCAGCTATGGGGAAGACGGCTGATATCATGTTCCGCATCAAGCCGGGTATTGACGCCCATACGCACAGCTTTATCCGCACCGGTCAGATCGACTCCAAATTTGGTGTCGCGCTGGAGACGGGGGAGGCGATGCAGATCGTCAAGCGGGCGATTGAGTTGGAGCATATCAATCTGTGCGGCCTGCACTGCCACATCGGCTCTCAGATTCTGGATGTAGATCCGTTTGAACATGCGGCAGAGGTCATGCTCAAGTTTATCGCCGATATCAAGGCGGAGACCGGTTTCGTCGTCCGTGAACTGAACCTCGGCGGCGGCTTTGGAATCAAGTATCTGGAGTCTGATAATCCTGTTGCCTATTCGGAATATATGAACCGCGTGGCCAAGGTAGTCAAATCCAAGGCGCAGGAGTACGGTGTGGAGCTGCCCTATATTCTGATCGAGCCGGGCCGTTCCATTGTCGGGTCCGCCGGCATTACGCTTTACACGGTTGGCGCGGTTAAGACGATCCCCAATATTCGCACCTATGTCTCCGTAGATGGTGGTATGTGCGACAATCCGCGCTATATTCTGTACAGCTCTGATTATGATGTTCTGTGTGCCAATAAGGCCAATGAACCGCGCGATTTCAAGGTGACTGTGGCCGGCAAGTGCTGTGAGAGCGGCGACTTGATTCAGGAGAATACGGCCATTCAGCACGTGGAGCATGGGGATATTTTAGCTGTCCTCTCCACAGGTGCTTATAACTACTCCATGTCCTCCAATTACAACCGGATTCCGCGTCCTCCGGTCGTCATGGTCAAGGAGGGAGAGAGCCGCGTGATCGTCAAGGGAGAGACTTTTGAAGATCTTGTCCGTAATGATGTTTGATATTTATGGTGACAAGCGAGAGAGGTGGGGTTATATGCCCAGACGGTTGATTTTCGCTATCTGCATGGTTTCCCTGATGATTTGCCTTGCAGCATGTGGCCGCGATAATCCGGAGCATGAGGCAGGTACGTCCGGTGAGGCGGTGTTGGTAGCGGAGAAGGCTGAGGACCCGATGGATCATCAGAGCATAATGGAAAAACCAATCGCAGGGATGGAATCAAGCGAAAACGTGACTCGGGAACAAACAGCAAAAGAATCTCCGGCAGCGCCTTCGTTGACAATATACATTGGTTCGGGGGATCAATTTGACACATATACGGTAGAATATAGTGGGAGTTTGACGGCAACCGGTCAGATCCCTGCGGAGAAGGTGATTGAGGTGCTTGCGGATTACACCGGATGGAACCTGGATTTGTCTGGTGCTGTTTCCGTTGGCAAGGGCGGTATTGCCGTATCCTTTGCGCAGACTGCCACCCTCTTTACCGGAGCAGTAAAATCTGGCGGAATATCGCCGAGTGGCACCCCGAAAGAATTAGATCAAACCCTTTTGGATAGTGTGCGAAAAACGCTCCAGTGTTGGGCGGTAGATCCTCAAAAGGGGGATCCGGAGGCAGTTGATATCTGGTTTTCCGGCCCGGACGGCGGAGATCTTGTCTTGGAAAATATCGGGGTGGTTATTCCATTCGATCAGCCCTATCGTACATTCCCAGCGGATTGATAGCCGCAACGATGTATTGGTAACAGGATTTAATTTTCAGTCAAAGGCTATCTTTATGTTATGAAGGTAGCCTTTGACTTTTTAAATTTAGTGTGCTAAAATGTGAAAGAACACAGGAGGTGTGTGCCATGGACAATAAGCTCAAGGATAAAAATGTGGATTTTCTTTTCAGAGCGATTTTGGAATTGCAGACAGTAGAGGAGTGCTACGACTTTTTTTCCGATTTGTGCACAGTCACAGAGCTGAAGGCGATCTCCCAGCGGATCGTGGTGGCCAAGCTGCTCAGCGAGCACCGGGTCTATAACGAAATTGTGGAGGAGACGGGTGCGTCCACTGCCACGATCAGCCGTGTGAACCGGTCATTGAACTACGGTGCGGACGGATATGAAAAGATTTTTGAACGTATGAATCGGGAGGATCAGGCCGTGCAGAAGGATTGACGGTATTCGGTGGCAGAAAATTCAAAAAAATTAAAATAGGTATTGACAACGGCTTCCGTTTGTAGTATATTATATAGCGTCGCT
>USLQ01000216.1 GCA_900555545.1 uncultured Oscillospiraceae bacterium
CGCCGTTGAGTACGGAGATCTCCGCATCCTCCCCGAATTTTTCCTGGAAGGAATCTTCCAGACTCTTGACCGTTTGGTCGTCAACGTCGGCGCCATAGTATACGGTGATAACGCCGGATTCACTCTTTTTGAGCAGGTGGCGTGTTACGCGGATTGCCGCATGAACAGTATCGTGATCCACTACGGTGATCTTGCCGTTTTCCAGGCCGAGGATCTCGCCCTCTTTCACGGCGGTACCTTCCACCTCGCTGTCACGTACGGCAAAGGTAATCTGGCCGGTTTGGACCTGCTCGGCAGCCCGCATCATGGCGATGTGGTTCTCGTCGCCGGAGAGCTCACCGTCAAAGGCGAGGAGTGCGGCGATTCCCTGCGGGATCGTTTTGGTATGCAGTACACTGACCTTCTTTTTGGAGAGCGGGATTGCCTGCTCCGCGGCCATGATGATATTCTTGTTATTCGGCAGTACAAAAACATACTTGGCATGTACCCGCTGGATGGCGGAAAGAATGTCGTCCGTGCTGGGATTCATTGTCTGGCCGCCGCTGACGATCTGATCCACGCCCAGTTCCGTGAAGATTCCGGCAAGTCCGTCACCTGCCGCCACGGCCACGAATCCATATTCCTTTTCGGGTTCGTCGTTGCCCGGATGATCCTCAATGATACCGGCGTTGGTGTGCTGCCAGCGCATGTTGTCGATTTTTATGTTCGTCAGCTGGCCGTAGTTGAGCGCCGCCTGGATGACGTTTCCGGGTTCATTGGAGTGCACGTGCACCTTGATGATGTCACCGTCGTCCACCACGACTACACAGTCGCCGATGCTCTCCAGATAGGCGCGCAGGGAGAGGGGGTTGCGGGTATTGTTTTTATCCCGGTTGATTAAAAATTCGGAGCAGTAGCCATATTTGATGTCGTCGCTCGCCTGGGCGACAACCTCCTTGGGACCGGTGCTTCCACCCGGCGTGGGAGAGGTACCGTCCGATGGGATGATCGTGTTGTCTTCAAAGACGCTCAGCATCCCACGCAGGATCAGAACGAGACCCTGCATCCACAACGCCGGAAGCTTTCAGTACCGGCAGCTGATTAGGCGTGTTTTCCAGCGCCTGTTGTGCGGCATCACACACACAGCGCCACAATGCGATGGGGTCCCCATCCTCCTGTGCCTGTGCGCGGGCCGACTCTGCGGCAATCCGGATCACGGTCAGGATCGTCCCCTCCGTGGGTTTCATAACAGCGTTATAGGCGGATTCCACGCCCGCTGTGAGCGCCGCTGCGAGATCGGAGGCATCTGCTTCCTTTTTCTCCTTGAGGCCCTTCGCAATTCCGCGAAAAATCAGGGAGAGGATGACGCCGGAGTTGCCGCGTGCCCCGCGCAGCATGGCCGCAGCAGCCTTGCTGGCAACTTCACCAATGGCGGTGTTTGCGTCGTCGATCAGGGCCAGTTCCCGCGCGGCCGCCAGGGCAGTCATGGACATGTTCGTGCCTGTGTCGCCATCTGGTACGGGGAAGATGTTCAGCTCATCGACTGATTTGCGGTTGTTGTTGATGTTGTTGGACGCGGAGATGACCGCATCCCGGAGCATAATGCCACTTATCACGCTTGATTGCACTCCTTATTCATGGATGTTTAGTCGTTTTTCATGCCGTCCACAAAGACGTTGATCTTTTTGACCTGGAACCCGGTTGCTTCCTCAATCGTATACCGCACCTTGTTGACGATGCTCTGGACGATGGCGGAAATGTTCAGCCCGTAGGTGACGAGGATATGGATATCCACCGAGACACCCGCGCCGTCCTTGCGTACGGTCACACCCTGGTCGGCATAGTTGCTCTTCCGGTGCAGGAAGGCGCGGATCCCCTGCCGGGCGTTGCTGTTGGCCATTCCGGCCACGCCAAAGCAGGCGGAAGCGGCATTGCCGATCAAATTTGAAAAATAAGATTCGGAAATTTCAATGGTCCCCAGGGAATTTTCCATTCGGATCATAGCGGTACACCGCCTTTCATAACAAGCTACAGGGAGGTCTGCGCTCCCTATTATACATCATTTCAGTTTTGGATTCAACGATGAATCATTGTTTTGGCACTCATGCAAGCGTCCACTCGTGAATATTGCAGAACACATCGCTCTCTGTGCTGGTCACAGGCACGGTGATGGCCCTTGAGTAGAGAATCAGTCCGCCGCGGTAGCAAATGGGGATGACCGGCAACTCATCGTTAAAGGCAGTGAGAAAATCCGCCATCTGGATCTCGCCGTTTAAAAGCTTGGTGTATGCAGTACAGGTGGCTCCGGCGGTATCAATCCCGTAGGAGACGGAGCCCCCTTTGGAAAAGAGCGGGGTTAGATCCATGTTACAAGTTAAATTGACCTCTCCTAAATACAGATCGTAGGAACCAGCCTTAATGGCTGCCACATATTGGTCATAGGCGAGCGTCGAGATTTCAACACCTATCCCGGCTTGAGTCAGTTGCTCGGAGATCAGCTGCGCCGCCTCCTCACGGAAGGCGTTTCCGCTGTTGACAACAAGCTTGAGCTGCAGAGGCCGGTTATTGTTGGTATAGACGCCGGAGCTGTTCTTCTCCGTATAGCCGGCGTTTTTGAGCAGTTGTTCCGCGCCGCCCTGATCCTGTACCTGAACGGTCCGCCCCAAATTCTGATAAACGTTCCATGCCGGATTGAAGGGCTCGGAGGCAGCCGTGGCGTGGTTTTGGTACCCCGTGGTGACGATCTCCTCCCGGTTGAGTGCGCAGGAAATCGCCTTGCGCACATTGATGTCCGTCAGGAGCGTGCTCTTGTAGTTGACCCCCAGGAAGACCAGATTGTTCAGGGATACATCCGCCGTCGCCGCATTGACGCGCTGTACGGCTCCGCTGCTCAGGGAGTCGAATACAAAGCTGATGTTTCCAATTTTCAGCGCGTTGTTGACGGATTTGTTATCGGATACGCTGATGAGGGAGAATTCTTCGATCTTTGGCTTAAGGCCGCGGATATTGCCGCTGTTCCAGGTGATTTTGCTGGGCGCCTTGGTAGAGTCGAGCACAAACCGCCCGCTGCCTACGGGGACCGCGGCATCTGGATCCTTGGCGATGGCAAAGTCCAGACAGTTGACGGCATACGGATCGTTCCGGCTGAGCGTAAACACGACCTGCCCCTGCTCATTTTTGGCGGATTTAAAGTTGGCGAGGCGCGCCTGATAGGCCGGCGCTGTCTTAGCCT
>USLQ01000217.1 GCA_900555545.1 uncultured Oscillospiraceae bacterium
TGCCGGAGAGCATGGAGTACTACGGCCAGAACTTTGGCCTGATCTACTACAAGACGACGGTGCACGGGGCATATGGGATGAGTACGCTCTCCCTGCGGGATCTGCATGACCGCGCCTATGTGTATGTGGACGGGAAACTGAAGAAAACCTATGATATTGCGCAGAAGGAGGGATTTTTCAAGCGGCTTCGGAAAAAGAAGGACAGCCTTGTTTTGAACCTGAAAAATCCGGAGACGGAGCTGGGTGTTCTGGTGGACGCGATGGGGCGTGTGAACTACGGTGAGTACCTGATGGACCGCAAGGGGATCAGCGCTGTTTACCTTGGGATCCAAACCCTGATGGACTACGAGGTGACAACGCTGCCGCTCGATAACATCGAAAAGCTCGACTTCACGCGCGGGGCGGAGAAGTACCCGATCTTCTTCCGGGGCAAATTCCAGGCGGACTCGCAGGCGGAGTGCTTTGTGCGGCTGGACGGCTTTACCAAAGGCGTGGTCTACGTCAACGGCTTTAACCTGGGCCGGTATTGGAACACCCGCGGCCCGCAGAAGACGCTCTACCTGCCGGGCGCGCTGCTGAAAGAGGAGAATGAGATCGTTGTGCTCGAGCTCGAGCACTGTGACAAGCCGGTCGTGGAGATCACAGACAAGCACGACCTGGGCTGAATATCCATCTAAAATTAAAATGTTTGGAGGTATCTGTAATGGGCTATATCCCCACGCCGGAGCAGGCGATGGAGCTGGTCAAAAAGTACAACCGCGAGCCGTTTCACATCCAGCACGCGCAGACGGTGGGCAAGGTGCTCGCCTATATCGCGCGGGAGAACGACCCGGGCAACGAGGACTACTGGAACGCCGTCGGGATTTTGCACGATATTGACTTTGAACAGTGGCCGGAGCAGCACTGCGTCAAGGCGCAGGAGCTGCTGCGGGAGGAAGATGTGGACGAGACGGTCATCCACGGTTACGGCCTGTGCTGTGACGTGGAGCCGGAGCGCCTGATGGAAAAATACCTCTTTGCCGTGGACGAGTTCACCGGATTGATCGGCGCGGCGGCGCTGATGCGCCCCACGGGCCTCGACGGGATGGAGGTCAAATCCGTCATGAAAAAGTTCAAGGATAAAAAATTTGCCGCCGGGTGTTCCCGAGATGTGATCGCCAGGGGAGCGGAAATGCTGGGCTTGACAGTGCCCGAGCTTGCCGGGAAGGTGCTCGCGGCGATGCAGGCACAGGGCTGAAAACTTAAACGGAAGTGAGGGGCCTCGCGGATGAATCTTGTGATACGCAAATATAGACCCATGGATCTGCCGGACCTGATTCAAATTTGGAATCAGGTGGTGGCGGTGGGGAACGCCTTCCCACAGGAGGATGGCCTGACGCCGGAGAGCGGCGCATCATTTTTTGCACAGCAATCATATTGCGGCGTGGCCGTCCGGGATGGTGCAATCTGTGGTCTGTATATCCTGCATCCGAACAATGTGGGCCGATGTGGCCATATTGCCAACGCGAGTTATGCCGTGGCGGAGGATGCGCGGGGATGCGGCGTGGGCGAAGAGCTGGTACGTGACTGTATGGCGTGCGCCCGGGAACTCGGGTTCCGAATTTTGCAGTTCAATGCCGTTGTGGCGTCGAATCTCCCGGCGATCCGGCTGTATGAAAAACTCGGCTTTGTCCGCCTGGGTACGATTCCCGGCGGGTTCCGGGATGGGGCGGGAACGTATCGGGATATCATTCCATTTTATCATGCGCTATAGGCGGGAACAGAGGTGAAAAATATGGATTCCATGCGGTCGGAACAGGAAATGATGGATTTAATTCTACGTGTCGCGCGGGAGGATGAACGCATCCGTGCCGTATATATGGGCGGCTCGCGAAACGATCCGAACGCGCCCCGGGACTTCTATCAGGATTACGACATCGTCTACATCGTGCGGGACATTACATCTTTCACGTCGGATCACAGTTGGATCGACGTGTTCGGCCCCCGGCTGATGCTCCAGATGCCGGAGGCGATGCGCGATCCGGAGGGAAAGGGAAATTTTAATTATCTCATGCTCTTTTTGGACGGGAACCGGATCGATCTGCGGCTGTTCCCTATCGAAAAGCCTGAGCTGATTGAGGATGACAGCCTCAACAGTGTTCTGCTCGATAAGGATGGGATCCTACCGGACTTTCCAAAGCCGGATGACAGCTCCTATTGGGTATCTCGCCCATCGGAGCTCTATTACGCGTCCTGCTGCAATAACTTTTGGTGGTGTATGCAGAACGTTGCCAAGGGGATCTCTCGTGATGAGCGCCCCTACGCCATGGAGATGTTTGACGGCGTCGTGCGCGCCGAGTTAAACGATATGGTTTCCTGGTATATCGGCTGTGCACACGGCTTTTCAGTCTCGCCCGGCAAGATGGGCAAGTATTTTAAGCGCTTTTTGCCGGAGGATCTGTACCATCAGTATCTGGCTACATATTCGAACAGCGAACCGGAAAATTTGTGGCGGGCGGTCTTCACGGCGTGTGATCTGTTCGGCCGGTTGGCCAGTCAGGTCGGTGGGCAGCTGGGATACCGGTACAACCGGCAGGATGAGGAGCATATGCGCGGCTATCTGCGCTGGGCACAGGCGCATCCGGTGGATGAGATGAAAATGGAGGGGAAAAAGAATGAAATCCAGATGGTATAAAAATGCAGTCATCTATCAGATCTATCCCCGTAGCTTCTGCGACAGCAACGGGGACGGTATTGGCGATTTGAACGGAATTACGTCCAAGATCCCGTATTTAAAGGCACTCGGCGTCAACGCTGTCTGGCTCTCCCCATGCTATGCCTCCCCAAACGACGACAATGGCTACGACATCAGTGACTACCGGGCCATCATGCCGGAGTTCGGCACCATGGAGGACTGGGAGCGCATGATTGCCGCCCTGCACGCCAACGGGATCCGCCTGGTCATGGATCTGGTCGTCAATCACACCTCTGATGAACATATGTGGTTTCAGGAGAGCAAAAAGGGGCCGGAGAACCCCTATAGCGATTATTACATCTGGCGTGATGGAACCGGATCGAATAAGCGCACACCGCCCAACGACTGGCGCGCATGCTTTGGTGGTTCCGCTTGGGAGTACTGCGAGGAGAGGGGACAGTTCTACCTGCATCTGTTCAGCAAAAAGCAGCCGGATCTGAACTGGGATAACCCCAAGGTGCGGCAGGAGG
>USLQ01000218.1 GCA_900555545.1 uncultured Oscillospiraceae bacterium
CCGCCGGTATCCGCGTGCAGGTGCAGGGCGATTTTACCGTCAGTACGGACGATAAGGCGCTGTGTTTTATCCTCAAGCAGCTGCTGGTCAACTGCGCCCAATATTGCCCTGGCTGCACCGTCGTGATTTTGGCGGCAGCGGGGAAAATCACGGTCGAGGATAATGGGATCGGGATCCCTGCGCACGAACTCCCCCGCGTGACGGAGCGCGGTTTCACCGGGACGAACGGGCGTACCCGCGGCAGCAGTACCGGGATGGGGCTGTACATCGTCCGGGAAATGTGCCAACGCCTGAATATTGATCTGATGGTCGAATCGGAGCAGGGGCGCTTTACCCGCGTTTGCCTCGCGTTTTCCGCCCTTACAAAATCGTAAGGTAAGTGCATACGCTGTGTTAGAGGAATTCCCTCCGTTTCGTAGTAAGATAGGGGCGAAACGGAGGATTTGTTTATGGCAAAAGAGATTTTAAATGTCCAAAATGTTACCAAATACTATGGCAGCGGCAGTGTTGTTACCAAGGCGCTTGATGGGATTTCCTTTTCCGTACAGGAAGGGGATTTCACTGCCATCATGGGTGCATCCGGCTCCGGTAAGAGCACGCTGCTCAATGTGATCGCCACCATCGACCGAGTCAGTTCCGGGAAGATCCTGGTGGAGGGCACGGATATCGTCGAGCAGAAGGAGGACTTCCTCTCATCCTTCCGGCGCGACAAGCTGGGATTTATCTTTCAGGAGTACAACCTGCTTGATACGCTCACAGTGGGGGAGAATATCGCGCTGCCCCTGAACCTGAAGCATGTCCCACACGATCAGACACAGCAGGAACTGCGCCGCGTGGCGGAGGAGCTGGGCGTGACCGATCAGCTTGGAAAATTCCCGAATGAGCTCTCTGGCGGCCAGCGGCAGCGGGCGGCCTGTGCGCGGGCGATCATCACACATCCGGCTCTTGTCCTGGCGGATGAACCAACCGGGGCACTCGACTCCGCCAACTCGCGGAACCTGATGCACACCTTCGAGCAGATGAACCGTTCCCTCGGCTCCACGATCTTGATGGTGACGCACGACGCGGTCGTCGCCTCCTACGCGAGCCGCATCCTGTTCCTGAAGGACGGCAGGATCTGGAACGAACTCCTGCGCGGGGATCGGAGCCGTCAGGCGGTGTACGATGAGATCCTGCCCGTGATGGCGTCGCTGGGAGGTGAGGCGGATGTTCGCTAAACTCGCCCTGCGCAACGTCCACCGCCAGGTGGGCAACTATCTGATCTACTTTATCACCGTTACGTTCACCGTGGCGTTGATGTTTGCAATCCACAATGTGATTTACAGCGAGGAGCTATCTGCGTTTTCCCACGGATTTCAGGATATGAAGCAGGGGCTGATCGCGCTCTCCGTTCTGGTGTCGCTCGCGGTGTCCTTTGTACTCGGCTACGCCACGTCGTTTTTGCTCCGCCTGCGCAAGCGGGAGTTCGGCACGTATCTGACCCTCGGGATGACGCGGCGGAACATCCGCACGCTCTTTATATTGGAAATGCTGCTCCTCGGTGCGGCTGCGCTCGTACTGGGGATCGTACTGGGGCTGTTCCTCTATCAGGGATTGATGATGCTTGTCATGAACCTGATGCAGATGGAGCTCGACGTGTCCGGATATTCGGTCCAAGCGCTCGTGCTGACGGTGGTGCTCGTCGCGGTGGTGTTCCTGCTCGCGTCGCTCACCGCCGGACGTTACCTGAAACGCGCCACGATCCAGGAACTGATCCAAGGGGATCAAAAGGTCACGCGAAGCGCGCGCCATCCAGTGCTGTGGTTGGGGATCTCCGCCGCCTCTCTTGCGGGCATCGTCGCCAGCTTTTTGATCTTTGACCGTCAGATGACACAGATAGCGGCGGAAAACGGTAATTCAATGGGATGGCTTTACTGTATGATTTTCTTTGCAGCGTGCCTGTTCTTGTTCCACGTCGGGCTGTGCCGCAGCATCGTGTGGCTCCTCATGCGCAGCCGGAAGTTTTGTGCCCGGGGGAGCAATACCTTTGTACTGCGGCAGCTCTCCGGGCAGCTCGGCGCGAACGCGGTCATTGCGGGCATCCTCTCGGTGCTCATTGCGTTCTCCATCATCGGGGCCGATGCCGCGCTCGCGTACAAGTCCACGCTGGATACCTCGCTCGACCGCGCCATGCCGTTTGATGTGATGACAGCCTTTGAACCTGAGGAGCAGGGAACTGCGTTCTCCGGACCGGAGGCCGAGCGGGAATTTGAGGACAGCGCGCAAAAAATGAACCATATCATTGGATCGTACAATGCGGTGACGGGGGAGTACCCGTACCGGATTTATACGGATGGCTCGCAGGATATCACCGGCCCCAGCGGCCTGGGATACGAGAGCCTGAAGGATTTTTACATCCCGATCAGCATGTACAATACACTACTCGCTGCCGCAGGCCTTCCTGAGCTGACGCTGGGGGAAAATGAATATTTTATCGTTCGGGAGATCGGGTTTGACACGGAGCAATACCGGGATATCCCACTCGTTAAAAATGGAGTCACCGCCGTCTACGGCGGCTCAAGCAGGGAACTGCCTCTATTCATGAGTGAATATTTTGTGACGGTCGTCCCCGACAGCATGGTACAGGGGATGATGGTGGCCTCCTATCACGTCGGCTTTAATCTGAAGGAGGGGGGAGCGGACGCTTCTGCGCTCGAGCAGGGGATTCTGGATACGCTAAACCATCGGAATATTAGTGTACAGGGCTCCGGAATACAGTGGGGGATTAAAGAGCTTTCGCGCCAGTATCAGAATGGGACAGTGGCAGTGCTGATTACCGGTGCACTGTATGTTTCCGTAACCTTTGTGCTGCTGGCCATCGCTGTGCTGGCTCTCAAGGTGCTTGCCGGGTTCAGCGAAGACCGCCGCCGCTATGCCATCCTGTTCCGCATCGGCTGTGGACGCCGGGAGCAGCGCCGGGCGCTGTTCCGTCAGCTCGCCGTGTTTTTCTTCCTGCCCTTTATCGTGCCGATCGCCTCCACGGTTCCGATTGCGGCGATTATCGGGCGAATGATGGAAGGCGCCGGCCTCACCGCTCTCTCATCGTCAGCCTGGTCGGTCACAGCCGCCGTTGCCGCCCTGACGACCGTGATCTATGTCTTATACTTTGCGGCTACCTATCTGATTGCCCGGCGGGAGGTTGT
>USLQ01000219.1 GCA_900555545.1 uncultured Oscillospiraceae bacterium
GCTGAAGCCGATGCGGAACTGGTTCTGGAGCAACTCGCCCACGGAGCGGATACGCCGGTTGCCCAAGTGGTCGATGTCATCGGTAGTGCCGACATCATGGCCCAGGCAGTCCAGATAGTTGATCGTGGCAAAAATATCGTCAATTGTAATATGCTTGGGGATCAGGTCGTCGCAGCGGGCGAGCAGTTCCTCCTTGAGCATATCTTTATTGTCGCCGCACTTGTCAAGCACCTCCATGAGGACGGTGTACTTGACCTTCTCATTGATGCAGCAGTTCTCGAGCTCCTCCTGGGTCAGATCCACAAAGGGCGCGATATCGACCATGCCGTTACCAATCACCTTGACCTCGACACCCTCGACATCCAAGTAAGCCTCCGTAATACCGTGCTGCTCGATCTCATGCGCCTGCTCACGGGAGAGAACCGCACCGGCCTCGGCCAGAACCTCACCGGTCGCCGGATCCACGATCGGCTGCATCAGGCGGTTGCCTGCCAAGCGGGCGGAGATGCCCAGCTTTTTATTATATTTATAGCGGCCCACGCGGGAGAGATCATAGCGGTGGGGATCAAAGAACAGGCCTGCCAAGTGGGACTGTGCCGTCTCGAGCGTCGGCGGCTCGCCGGGGCGCAGTTTACGGTAAACCTCAAGCAGTGCCTCCTCCGTATTCTTGGTTGGATCCTTCTCAATCGTGGCGAGGATGCGCTCATCGCTGCCGAAGAAGTCACAGATCTCCGCGTCGCTGCTCAAACCGAGTGCACGGATAAAGGTGGTGATGAAGATCTTCCTGTTCTTATCAATACGGACATAAAACAGATCATTCTGATCCGTCTCATATTCAAGCCAGGCGCCGCGATTGGGGATGACGGTAGTGGTAAAGAGCTTTTTGCCTGTCTTGTCGCGGGACATACCATAGTAGACGCCCGGTGAACGGACAAGCTGGGAGACAATAACACGCTCCGCGCCATTGATGACAAAGGTGCCGCTCTCCGTCATCAGCGGGAAATCGCCCATGTAGACCTCGGACTCCTTGATCTCACCGGTCTCCCGGTTGATCAGGCGCGCACGCACGCGCAGGGGCGCCGCGTAAGTGGCATCGCGCTCCTTACACTGGGTAATGGTGTATTTGGGCTTCTCATCCATCCGGTAGTCCAGGAAGTCGAGGGCCAGATTACCGCTGAAATCGGTGATCTGCGCCATATCGCGCAGAACCTCCTTGAGCCCTTTCTCGATAAACCACCGATAGGAGTCCTTCTGCACCTCAATAAGATTTGGCATCTCCATAACCTCATTGATTTTGCCGAAGCTCATGCGCTCGTTTTTGCCGAGCTTTACGGGTTTCACATTCACCATAGGCTTCATCACTCCGTCAAAATTTTTTCCCGCGGCGGGCAGAATCGCGCTGCACGTCCCCGGGTCAGGCATCATCCAACTAAAATAGCAAAAAATCCCATCATTACAACGTGAAAAGTTAGTGGAAATAACCGACCCCACCGGGTCATACCCCCACACTTTTCCATAATAATAGCAGTTTGTTATTATACCTCATTTTTTTTCAAGTGTCAAGGGCCGCCAATATAAAAAAATATCCGCACGGAAAATTTTTCCGCCGCGGATATTTGGGGCACTACAATGTTTCAAATGCTTGATATATAAGGATTTTTGTTCTCTGGAATTAAACGCCCGGAGCCGTTGTTATATTTTGACCATTGACCGTAATCCGGACACTGATGGGGGCGCTCTCATGGCCCCAGGTATCGATTGCAGTCACGTTCAGTGTATAGGTTCCGTTCAAAAAATCCTTGGCATACTCTGTGACTTCGGGACTCAGACGCAGCACCGTTTCCTGCGCCATTCGATCAAAGCCAAGATAGAAATCCGACACAAAATCGAGTTGATCGGTAAACTGCGCATTACCATCCTCATCCGTCCCGGTGGGGAACAGCAGCTTCGGATTGCCATCCTCGCCTGTCGCCGTTACGCGGTAATCGTAGACATACCGTTCGTGCTGCGCCGATGGGAACCGGAGTACCAGCTCCGGCCCATGCTCCGGATCGTAGGTTTTAAATTCAGCGGTGACCTGAGCATTTTCCGGGAATACCGGCGCTGCAGATTGCTCCGCGCGTGCATCCGTATACTGATCAAGGTGCTGCGCAATCGGCAGATCTATCTGCCATACATCCCCCTGCTGCTGCCCGGTCAGGACACTGTAACGGGTAAACACCAGTTTATTACTGCTGATCTCCAGAATCATACACATCGGATTCTGCTCAATGCTCTTCTCATCCTCCCCAGCGTACAGGCCCGTACTGATGTAGGAGAGGCTCTGCGTATTGACGGCTGTGTATTTCCCCTGCCAGATCGACCGGTCATCCATCAGCGCAGCATGGGTGTGGCCCGAAATCGAAACCACCTGAGGATATTGACTGAATAGCTCATTTAGTACGTTTGAATCCTCTTCCGTGTCCAGATTACTGTTGACCGTGCCGCTTGGCGGCGCGTGCGTAATGACAAAGATAGGTCTGTCGTCAGAATCCTGCAATGCGATCTCAATCTGTTCGCGTGCCCATTCGATTTTATCCGTATAGGCTCCGTCATCCATATCCCCATTGCACGGGCTGAATCCAATAAAATGATAGCAATTGACCACTTTATGCGTCCACGGTGAACTCTCACCCACAGCATCCATGGTACGGCGCTGCATCTTTCCCTTAAACGGGATCTCCCAACAGTCCACAAAATAGGGCAGCCAGTAGTCGTGATTCCCCATGATGGAGAGGGAGATCGGGCGCTCCTCCACCGGATACACCTCATTGAGGATACGCGAAACATTGTCCGCAGCCTCCTGCGTATTGGTATCCGTATAGTCGCCCGCGTTGATCATCATATCGACATCCTGAGCTTTCAAGAATTCGAGCGCCTTCCGATAGGAGTTGTCATATGTATCCGAACCGCCCTCCGGCTCCAACTGCAGATCGCTGATAATACCAACCCGGAGCGTGTCTCCTTCTACGGTATAGTTCTCGACCTCGGACAGCTTTGGGCTGGAACAGCCCGCAAACGAAAGGATACCGGCAGCGAGAGCCACACTCATCGCTGCGGCAAAAATTTTCTTAAACTGAATCAATTTCATTCCCCTCCCAGTTGTCACTCTCAAATCAATCCAGGAAATC
>USLQ01000220.1 GCA_900555545.1 uncultured Oscillospiraceae bacterium
CCGAGATTGTTAAGGCAGCCTCCAAATAATTGGAACTGGCCATTAATTGACGGGAGTGCCGTAAAGCGGCACTTCCCTTCTGTGAAAGGAATCCTTTGACTATGAAAAAAACACTTGTACTCTGCATCATGGATGGCTTCGGCAAAAATGACTCCGACTACGGCAACGCCATCCACGCCGCCCATAAACCAAACCTGGATAAAATCGTCGCTGAGAGTCCGATGACCTACATCGGCGCTTCGGGCCTGGATGTCGGCCTGCCGGACGGGCAGATGGGCAACAGCGAAGTTGGCCATACGAATATTGGCGCAGGCCGTGTCGTCTATCAGGAGCTCACCCGCATCACCAAGTCCATTGAGGATGGCGACTTCTTCCAGAATCCCGCCTTCCTGGCGGCGGTGGAGAACTGCAAAAAGAACGGTTCCGCCCTGCACCTGATGGGGCTGATGTCCGACGGCGGCGTCCACTCCCACAACACACACCTGTACGCGCTCGTCAAGCTGGCCAAGGAGGCCGGGCTGGAGAAGGTCTATGTGCACTGCTTCATGGACGGACGCGATGTGCCGCCGACCTCCGGTGCGGACTACGTCGCCGAGTTGCAGGAGAAGCTGAAGGAGATCGGCGTGGGCAAGATCGCCACCGTTATGGGCCGTTACTATGCGATGGACCGCGACAACCGCTGGGAGCGCGTGAGCAAGGCCTATGCGGCCATGGTCTACGGCGAGGGCATCCAGGCGGATGACCCCGTCGCTGCGATCAAAGCCTCCTACGAGGAGAAGGATGCCGAGGGCAAAAACATTACGGATGAATTTGTCGTCCCGACCGTATGCTGCAAGGACGGCAAAATCCAGGCGAATGACAGCGTAATCTTCTTCAACTTCCGCCCCGACCGTGCCCGTGAGATCACCCGCACGCTGGTGGATCCTGATTTTAACGGTTTTGAGCGCAAAAACGGCTTCTTCCCGCTGTACTATGTCTGCATGACGCAGTACGACGCCACCATGCCGAATGTGGATGTCGCCTTTAAGCCGGAGAGCCTGGACGATACGCTTGGCGAGTACCTCTCCAAGAACGGGATGACCCAGCTGCGCATCGCCGAGACGGAAAAGTACGCGCATGTGACGTTCTTCTTCAACGGCGGTGTGGAAAAGGTGTTCCCGGGCGAGGACCGCGTCCTGATCCCGTCCCCCAAGGTTGCGACGTATGACCTCAAGCCCGAGATGAGCGCCTACGAGGTCACGGACGCCGTGGTGGAGCGCGTAGAGAGCGGCAAGTACGACGTAGTCATCATCAACTACGCCAACTGCGACATGGTCGGCCACACAGGGATCTTTGATGCAGCCGTCAAGGCGGTCGAGGCTGTGGACAACGGCGTGGGCAGGCTGGCGGAAGCCGTCAAGAAAGTTGGCGGCACAATGCTGATTACAGCCGACCACGGCAACGCCGACAAGATGTACGAGGACGATGGTTCCCCGTTCACGGCGCACACCACCAATCCGGTGCCGTTCATTGTATTCAACCACCCATGCAAGCTGCGTGAGGGCGGCCGCCTGTGCGACATCGCCCCCACGATGCTCAAGCTTCTCGGCCTCAAGCAGCCCGAGAAGATGACCGGTAAGAGCCTGATCGTGGACTGATATAAAACACACATTTCAGCCGTGCGGCGAACACCGCACGGCTGTTTTTTATTCAGATATCTTGTGGAAATCGCCCTTAAAATACCGCATCGGATTTTTCCAGGTGTTTTGACAGAAAGTGCTTATTTCTCCAAAATACATCAACATAATATCGCCATATTTATCCATTTTTTCGCTTCACTTTTCAGATTGAATGTGATAAGATAGACTTGTAAGGGGGCCCCATTTTGAGAAAAAAATATCAATTTTAAAGGCATACCCGAATGACATTCTCCATCAAGGTAAATGAACCGAGGTGAAATGTATGGAAACGTAAGCGGACCAGGCGCAAAAGAACCAAACGGGAAATCGTCGGTCTGATCTTCAATATTCACCTGACAATCAACTGCATATATTTCATTATTATGCTCATTTTGGGCGAGGATATCGTCATGGGCAATCAATATTTGATAAAGAGCCTTACATCTTCATCACTTGCACCATCCTGTATGGGATAGCAAGCTTCGCTGTCTGGCTGTGGGAGAAAAAGCACCCGCAAAAGGGAGATAAATCACTCCCAAAAGTTGACAATCACCTTAAAAATTGAGCTCTCATGATAGAGCAATTTTATAGCACTGGTAACCTTACACGTTATTGACTTCACTTGAAAACGAGAGAGGTGAAGCAGTTATGCGGAAAAATCTATCCAAGGTAAAAAAAGCGCTCCAGATTGCATTGCCGGTTTCCTATGCCTTGCTCGCCCTATTCTATATCGTTCTGCTCATTCTGGGCGAGGACGCCGTCATGGGCAATCCGATCCTGCGTGCGATGGATGATGCGGCGCCGGACATTTGTATCGTCTGTTCCCTCCTAATCATCGTGGTATCATTTTCCATCCGGCTATGGGAGAAAAAGCATCCGCCAAAGGAGGATGAACCACTCTCGAAAGGCGGCGGCCAACACTCGATCACAAGTTAAAATCTTCCGGCCGCACGGCAACTGCTGTGCGGCCGCTTTTTTCTCTTGACATCAATCCGAATCCGTATTAAAATAATTTAGTACGATTTCGGATTATACTACAGGAGGCGCCCCTATGGCACAAACTTATCGGAGTGAGCTGCGCCGCTTTTTTGCGGCGCAGAATAAAATCGACGGCCTGTACGATCTGTTCGCCAAACGGTTGGGGACAAACGGAAACCACCTGGCACTGTTTTACGCACTCGATGACGGCGCGCCGCACTCCCAAAAGCAGATCAGCGACGAGTGGATGATCCCACGGACCACGATCAATACGATCGTGCGGGAGTATGTGGACAAGGGATACATCACCCTGCTCCACACGGATCACTCCAAGGAGAAGCAGATTTCCCTCACGGACAGCGGCCGGGAATATGCGCAGCGGCTGCTGCAAACCATCTATGATGCGGAGGAGCGCGCCATGGCGGAGACCATCGCCACCGCAGGCAGTGGATTCATCACCGCCGCCGAGCAGTTTGCGGATCACCTGCAAATTCATTTTCAGCAGGCTACTCC
>USLQ01000221.1 GCA_900555545.1 uncultured Oscillospiraceae bacterium
GCGGCTTTGCCCCCCGGCTGATCGGCTATACCTTTATCGGCCGGAATGTATTCAATCCGTTTTCGCTCAGTTTTATCGGCCCGATTGTGGTGCTGCTGGTTTTATCCGGGGCCGTCATTCTCGGGATCAACAAGATTCTTGCCCGCTTAAAGCGCGAAAAAAAGCAGGCCGACCGGGCCAAACGTATGCAGGAAAGCAAACGGCGCCAGCCGTTTAAAAAATAGGAGGAACATTTCAATGTCAGCGATTGAACAGCTCAAGCAGAATCTCATGGCAGGGGCGTTTGACAATGCCATGAAGGCCGTCTATGTGTATGAAAATGTGTTGCCGGAGCAGCGTGCGCGCTATGCGAAGGTGATTGACGATTTTGTCGCCCAGTACGGCGATGACGGCCGCAGTGTTGGCCTTTACACGGCGCCGGGCCGCACGGAGATCTGCGGGAACCACACCGATCACAACCACGGCAAGGTGCTCGCAGCAAGCGTCAATCTGGATGCGGTTGCAGCGGCGGCACCGAGCGCGGATCATGTGGTGCGTGTCAAGTCCGCGGGATTCGATATCGATATCGTGGATATCAATGACCTGAATGTGCACGAGGATGAAAAGGGCCATTCCGCCGCTTTGATCCGTGGGATCTGTGCGCGCTTTGTCCAGCTCGGCTACAAGATCGGCGGCTTTGACGCTACGACGGCCTCTCGGGTGCTGTCCGGCTCGGGTCTCTCCTCTTCCGCCGCGTTCGAGGTTTTGATCTGCACGATCCTCAACCATCTGTACAATGATGGCAAGATTGACAGTGTGGAGATCGCCAAGATTTCCCAGTATGCGGAGAATGTCTACTTCTTTAAGCCGTGCGGCCTGCTCGATCAGATGGCCTGTTCCGTCGGCGGATTTGTGGAGATTGACTTTGCCGATCCGGAAAAGCCCGTCATTGAGAAGATTGACTTTGACTTTGCCGCCTGCAATCACGCGCTGTGCATTGTGGATACGGGCGGGAGCCACTCCAACCTGACGGAGGATTACGCCGCCGTCCGCTCCGAGATGGAAGCTGTTGCCGGAGAATTTGGCCGCAAGGTCCTGCGCGAGGTGCCGGAGGAGCAGTTTGTCGCGGCGATCCCGAGCCTGCGCCAAAAACTGGGGGAGCGTGCCGTCCTGCGCGCGCTGCACTTTTACGGCGAGAACGAGCGGGTCGATTCCGACGCCGCAGCGCTCAAGGCGGGGGACTTTGAGCAGTTCAAGCACAATGTAATCGAGAGCGGTTACTCCTCCTATATGTACAATCAGAACGTGTACACGACCAAGATGCCATCTGAGCAGCCGGTTTCCCTGGGCCTTGCCGTCAGCGAAAAACTGCTCAAGGGCAAGGGTGCATGGCGCGTGCACGGCGGTGGGTTCGCCGGTACCATTCAGGCGTTTGTCCCCATGGAGCTGCTGGATACATACACCGAAGAGATGAAAAAAATCTTTGGCGAAAAGGCCTGTTATGTTTTGAATATCCGTCCGGTCGGCGGTGCAAAAATCGTCGATCCACAGTGATAAGAAATACACGCAACGCCTTCTCCTGAAAAGGGGAGGGCGTTGCGCCGTGAAGAGGAAAGTGAAATAACGTGTGAGAAAGGCGGCGATTATAATGCATCGCTCAAAACTCACCCATAACGCTAAAATATTGCGCCGCAACATGACCCGGAGGAGCGCCATCTGTGGTATGATTATCTAAAAGAATTGCCCGTCACAGTGAATCGGCAAAAAGTTTTTGGCGGGTATATTGTAGATTTTTACTGCGCGTCGGCTCAGCTTGTTATAGAGCTTGACGGTTCACAGCATTTTGAAGCGCCGGGGAAAATAAAAGATACCGAACGAGATAAGTATCTGAACGATTTGGGGATTACCGTCTTGAGATATTCCAACAGCGATATTAATGGAAATTTTGACGGCGTATGTCAAGATATACAAGAGCATATCGAACAAAGAATTCCGGATTTTCCCCCAAAATAGTCTTCCCATCGTGGGGAATCTGCGCAGAATCTTGCCCGGCTTCCCCTTGGGGGGAAGCTGGCCGACTTGTCGGCCTGATGAGGGGAGAGCCAACGATTTGTACAAGCCGCCCTTGTGGTAATCTCATGGTTGCCCTGTTAACTTGTTTAAAACTCGTGCGCATCCGTAAGTTCACCGCAAGGCCGCCCGGTACGATATCCAGTCTTTCACCTCATCCGTCTCAGCCTGCGGCTTCGACACCTTCCCCTCAAGGGGAAGGCTCTAACTTCCCACACCCTCACCACACAACAGGAGAACAACACATGAAACTTCAATCAAAAACACAGATGTCGGAGACCTTCCTGATCGGGGCCATGCTTGCGGTTGCGGGTGGATTTTTGGATGCATACTCGTATATTGCGCGCGGGGGAGTATTTGCCAATGCGCAAACGGGCAATATCGTCCTGCTGGGGATGAATATCGCCTCGGGCAATTGGGGGCGGGTGGTCTATTATCTGGTGCCGATCCTCGCCTTTGCAGCGGGAGTAATTGTGGCGGAATTGATCAAAGGCTACTTCAAACGGAGGCCGGCGATCCATTGGCGGCAGATTGTCCTGCTGGTGGAGATTTTTGTGCTGCTGGGGGTTGCGTTCATTCCCCAGGGGGACTTGGATCTCGCAGCCAATACGGCGGTCTCCTTTATCTGCTCCCTACAGGTGGAGAGCTTCCGCAAGGTGAACGGTAACGCCTTTGCCACCACCATGTGCACCGGAAACCTGCGCAGCGGAACGGAACTGTTGTGCCGCTTTTGCCAAACGGGGGAATCGGTGCTATTGCGCCGTTCCATGCAGTATTTTGGGATCATCCTGTTCTTTCTTGTTGGTGCAGTAATTGGCTTTTTCTTCACGGAAAATTTTGGAATAAAGTCGGTGCTTTTTTGCTGCCTGTTGCTTTTCCTCGTATTTCTCATTCTCTTTATCAAGAGTGAGGAAAAGTCGAACGAGCGGAAGAGCGAACACTTGCCGCACAAAATGCCAGAATAAGGTTCCGCAAACGTCCAAGTCTCCCCTTGCGCGGGGAGACTTTTTGCATTGTACAAACTCCTGCCCTGCACCCTACGAGGGATTGTGCGGATTCCGGGCGGCATACGATGCAAAATATCTCAAAAAAATCTACC
>USLQ01000222.1 GCA_900555545.1 uncultured Oscillospiraceae bacterium
ATTATATAATAAAATCTGCAATTCTGTCAACTGTTTTCCGGTGGATAAAATGAGATTTCTCCCCCGGATTCCCGATTATTTTCCCCCGTACGCCGCCACTATTTCATCATCTTCCGTTCTAAAATCCTGACCATACTAAATATAGTAGAGATCAATCGGATGACGTATTTTTCATGATCCGGATGGCCTTTTTTGAAACTTTTCACAAATCTGCCCAAACCGGCCGGATTT
The DNA here is from genome assembly GCA_900555545.1 of uncultured Oscillospiraceae bacterium. Classification (GTDB taxonomy): domain Bacteria; phylum Bacillota; class Clostridia; order Oscillospirales; family Acutalibacteraceae; genus Onthovicinus. Next base: position 232 of record USLQ01000222.1, read on the forward strand.
TTGACAAAAAGGGGGGTTGGAAGTTGAAAACTAATCGATTTTATGGTATTATAAAATATATGCGTATTACATTATATATACCCTTTTTCCGCGTTCGCGCGACCTCTTTTGAACCAACCTATATTCACGTGCAAGGAGAATGGAACAAGCTATGAAATCACTTTCCGACACATGGGCCTCCGTGATGAACTACTGCAGGAACCAGATCAATGAGATTGCCTTTAAAACGTGGCTGGAACCGCTGAATCTGGTCGATTTTGACGGCGAGACGGCTACAATCAGCACCATTGACGAGTTTCCCAAAAAGATCATCACCCAGAAATACCTGACCCTGCTCAACAGCGGCTTTGAGAACACGATCGGTTTCCCCGTGGAGATTAAGATCATCGTCGTGGAAGAGGGGGAGGAGTATGTCAAGGAGTCACCGGAGAGCAGCATCAATTTGGAAAATGATCTGAGCGCGGATGAGGAATATACCTTTGATACCTTTGTCGTAGGGTCCTCCAACCGGTTCGCCCACGCGGCCGCACAGTCCGTCGCAATGGCCCCCGGCAAGAACTATAACCCCCTGTTCATCTACGGGAACTCCGGCCTGGGCAAGACGCACCTGCTCTCCGCCATCTGTCATGAGATCCAGCGGAACAATCCCAGCGCCAATATCATCTATACACGCGGCGAAGATTTCACCAATGAGATGATCAATTACCTGGCCGAGAAAAATATGACCGAGTTTCACAACAAGTACCGCAGCGCGGATATCCTGCTCATCGACGATATCCAGTTCATCTCCGGTAAGATCTCCACACAGGAGGAGTTCTTCCACACGTTTGACGCGCTGTTCCGCATGGGCAAGCAGATCGTTTTGACATCCGACCGGCCGAGGAGATCCTCCCCCTGTCCGACCGCCTGCGCTCCCGTTTCGAGAGCGGGCTGATCGCGGATATCCAGCCGCCGGATCTCGAGACGCGCATGGCCATCATCAAACGCAAGGCCACGGCGCTCAACCTGAATATCCCCAACGACGTCACCCAGTTTATCGCCGAGCGGATCAAGAATAATATCCGCCAGTTGGAGGGCGCCGTCAAAAAAATCAAAGCTCTCAAATCTGTGGACAGTGAGCTGCCCTATATCGTCTTTGCACAGAACGCGGTGCGTGATGTGCTCAGCGATGAGAAGCCCGTCGCCGTCACCGTGGAGGACATCATCTCCGAGGTTGCAAAGGTCTGTTCCGTATCCGAGGCGGATATCTGCTCCAAAAAGCAGGACGCCCAGACCTCCCGCGCCCGCCAGATCGCCATGTACGTGGTCCGTGAGATCACCGGCCTGTCCACAGAGGCAATCGGCAAGAATTTTGGAAACAAGGATCACTCTACGGTGATCTATTCCCTCAAAAAGATCACCAAGGAGATGCAGACGAATGCCTCCCTGCGCGCCATGGTATCCGACATCATCCGTAATATAAAGGAAGAGTGATCTGTTTAAAACCCGTGTAAAATGCTGTGAAAGGCCGTGAAAACTGTGGGGAAAACGATTGAAACTCCCCTCTCAATTTTTCACACTTTTTTCAACTTTCCACGTGAATGCTTTCACAGCGCGGTGAAAAGCCAAAAATTTTTCCGCATTGTCCACTTTTCCTCCACAGTGGGATTTTGGAAAATAAATTGCCCCTTTTTCCCAACGGACGGGCTTTTCCGATTTTTTCCACACCTTCCACCCCCTCTAATAAGACTACTAAATTTATTTTATCTTTTATAACATGTCATACGCGAACGGCACCGTCGGATCTAAAATCGGACAAGGGTGGAAAGATCATCCTGTTAAAAGCCAATTATCTTTCAGATTTTTGAATGGAGCGATCATACTATGAAATTTACAGCAAACACCGCACAGCTCGCAAAGGCGTGCCAGAATGTCCAGCGCGCCGTAGCCTCCAAAAATTCATCCATCCCCGCAATCGAAGGGATCTTGCTTGACGCCCGGGAAGGGCGGCTCTTCCTGACCGGCTATGATCTGGAGGTCGGCATCAAGACCTCCATCGAGGCGGAGATCCATGAGGATGGCTCCATCATCCTGAATGACCAGCTGCTGTGCGATATCCTGCGCCGCCTCCCGGGGGATACGGTCGAGATTGAGGCGGACGAGCGCTTTTTGACCAATATCCGCTGCGGCGAGACGAAGTTCTCCCTTGTGGGGATTGACGCACAGGAGTATCCGGAGCTGCCCTCCGTCACCGGTGGCGAGCCCGTGTTTGTGGAGCAGGCCATCCTACGCGATATGGTTCGCCAGACGATCTTTGCCACCGCTACTACGGAGTCAAAGGCGATTTATACGGGCATTGAGTTTGAGGTGGATAACGGAAGCCTGCGCCTGGTGGCCGTGGACGGTTTCCGCCTGGCCATCCGGTCTGAAAAGATCGATTACTCCGGCGAAAAGCTGCGCTTTGTCGTCCCGTCCAAGACGCTCTCCGAGGTGGTCAAGCTCACCGGGGAGGGGAATGAGGCGATCCGAATCGGTGTGGGCCGCCGCCATATCGTCTTTGAGATCGATGGGTACAGTGTGGTCTCCCGCCTGTTGGACGGCGAATTTCTCAACTACCGCGAGAGCATTCCATCCGTCAACAATCTGAAGGTCAAGGTCAACACCAAGCTGTTTATCGACAGTATCGAGCGCACCTCCCTGTTGATTAACGACCGGGTCAAGAGCCCAATCAAGTGCATTTTTGATTCCGAATCCATCCGCATCTCCAGTACTACGGCGCTTGGCAGCGCGAATGACCGCATCGACGCCCAGTGCGAGGGAACGGGGATTGAGATCGGTTTTAACAACAAATACATGCTTGACGCCCTCAAGGCCTGCGATGTAGATGAGGTCAATCTGCTGCTCAGCGGGCCGCTGAATCCGA
>USLQ01000223.1 GCA_900555545.1 uncultured Oscillospiraceae bacterium
TATCCGGTGGCGGCCGATGTGGTCGTCGGCGTACCGGACTCTGGGTTGGACGCTGCACTCGGCCTCTCGCTCGAGAGCGGCATCCCCTATGAGATGGGCTTTGTGCGCAACAACTACGTGGGCCGTACCTTTATCAAGCCAGACCAGAGCGAGCGGAAAAAGAGCGTGAATATCAAACTGAATGCACTCGCAAAGGCCGTCGCGGGCAAGCGCGTGATCATGGTGGACGACTCCATCGTCCGTGGTACGACAAGCGCGAACATCGTCTATGCGCTCAAGCAGGCTGGGGCCAAGGAGGTCCACGTGCGCATCAGCTCCCCGACCATCCACAACCCGTGCTATTTCGGCACCGATATCCCCACCCGGGAGGAGTTGACCTCCAACCACCACACGGTGGACGAGCTGTGCAAGCTCATCGGGGCGGATTCCCTCGGATTTTTGAAGGCGGAGAGCCTTGGTGAACTGATTGGCGAGGGCGGCGCACCGGAAAAGACATTCTGCGACGCCTGCTTTACGGGCGATTACCCCATCCCCTGTAAGGGGTGAATATTCAATAACCGGCAGGAGGAGGCCAAACTTATGCATGATATTTATGAAAGTCCGCTCAATTCCCGCTATGCGAGCAAGGAGATGAAATATATCTTCTCGCCCGACTTTAAATTCCGCACCTGGCGGCGGCTCTGGATCGCGCTGGCCAAGGCGGAGCAGGAGCTCGGGCTCGACATCACCGACGAGCAGATCGCCGAGCTGGAATCCCACAAGGACGATATCAACTACGAGGTTGCACAGGCACGCGAGAAAGAAGTGCGCCACGACGTGATGAGCCACGTGTACGCCTACGGTGTGCAGTGCCCCAAAGCCAAGCCGATCATCCACCTGGGTGCGACATCCTGCTATGTGGGTGACAATACGGATATCATCATCATGACGGAGGGCATGCGCCTGATCCGCAAAAAGTTGATCAACCTGATGGATGTCCTCAGCCGGTTCGCACTCGAGTATAAGGACATGCCCTGCCTGGCTTTCACACACTTCCAGCCTGCACAGCCGACCACGGTGGGCAAGCGTGCCTCCCTCTGGCTGCAGGATGTGCTGCTCGATTTTGAGGAGCTGGAGTTCCGCCTTTCCCAAATGAAGCTGCTTGGCTCCAAGGGCACCACAGGTACCCAGGCGAGCTTTATGGATCTGTTTGACGGGGATACCAAGAAGGTTAAGGCACTCGACCACAAGATTGCAGAATTTATGGGATTCGATAGCTGCTACCCCGTCTCCGGACAGACGTATTCCCGCAAGGTGGACACCCAGGTGCTCTCAGTGCTCAGCGGAATTGCGCAGTCGGCGGCCAAATTCTCCAATGACCTGCGCCTGCTCCAGCACTTGAAGGAGATCGAGGAGCCGTTTGAGAAGAACCAGATTGGCTCCTCCGCTATGGCCTACAAACGCAATCCGATGCGCAGCGAGCGCATTGCCTCCCTGGCGCGCTATGTGATGGCCGATACGCTCAACCCGGCCATCACCGCGGCCACCCAGTGGTTTGAGCGCACGCTGGACGACTCCGCCAACAAGCGCATCAGCGTGGCGGAGGCCTTCCTGGCTACGGACGCTATTCTGGAGCTGTATATCAATGTGGCGGACGGCCTCGTCGTCTATCCGAAGATGATCGAGCGCCGCCTGATGTCTGAACTTCCGTTCATGGCTACGGAGAACATCATGATGGAGGCCGTCAAACGTGGCGGCGACCGTCAGGAGCTGCACGAGAAGATCCGTGTTCACTCCATGGCAGCTGGCAAGGTCGTCAAGGCCGAGGGCGGCCAGAACGATCTGGTAGACCGCATCGCGGCGGATCCGGCGTTTGGCATGACCAAACCGGAGATCGAAGCCATGCTCAAGCCGGCAAACTTCGTCGGCCGCGCCCCCCAGCAGACAGAGGAATTTGTCCGCGACTTCATCCGACCGATCCTGGATGCGAATAAAGATGCACTCGGATTAAAAGTCGAGATCAACGTATAACTTGGATAAAGCAAAAAGCAGAAAGAAGTTCTCCTTCACGGAAAACTTCTTTCTGCTTTTTTGTTTATACATTTCCTCACTATAGGCGCCAAATATGTATCATATGCGCTTTCATTGAGCAAAAAACTTCTCTTATAATCTCTATATTAATTTAAAGTGCTATCTCTTCACCTTTAATCCTTAAATAATATCCGTTTGAAAAATCGGGCAACCAAAAGCATATAAAATCGGTATTTTCGATTCTTATGATATCGATATCAATTTTTTCTTTCGCTGGATTACAAACTGATATATCGCTGTCAAAATCTTTTTGATTGACCGTGCCAACAACATAATAATCTTGCGTTCCTTGAGCATTATAGATATCAAGCGCGGCCTGTTTATCAAATTTATGAGACACTTTTTTCATTTCAAAATAGCTTGGTATTTTATATCCCCTTTCTGTTTTCGGAATAATATTATAACCATATGTACTATTGCCGTCATTGTAGATGACGAGGCAGGATTCCTGCCCGTCGATGATCTCTTTGATTTTCCCGGATTGGAAATAATGGAAGGCACGTTCCGGCGATTGATAAGTTATGAATAGGTTTTCCACGGGGAACATCCCGGAAACGGAAACCAGAACTGCACACAAAACAACAGAAGCTATTGAAAGCAACTTTTTGCGCCTGTACTTTGACTTTCTGATAATCAAAACGATACACGTTGATAAAATCAACCATAAAAAAGCCCTTAGAATCGTGAACATCACTACCGTCCCCCTATATTAAACCATACATAGGTTTCTTAAATTTCGATTGTCTTGCCGTTGACGGTTAATTCTTATTGGTCATCATAGTCGCTTATGTAAGCGTAATATGTGTAAAACGTCTTATTAAGTACACGATTCGCTTTATCTAAAAATTGAAATTTAGCACTACGATTGTCCGTTATCTCAGATGGTCCTCCATTTGTATCGAATACTGTAATATAATAGTCATCCAAGTTTTTATATTAATACACGCAAACTAATATTCCGTCAACTGTTGTTTAGGCAACTCGCTTTGTGTCCAATCCCATTCCTAATTTCCAACCGTCATCTGATTTTGGAACAATTGCGTAAACTTCTGTAT
>USLQ01000224.1 GCA_900555545.1 uncultured Oscillospiraceae bacterium
GATGGCAGCCATGGAGAGGCCGATCGCCTTGGCGGCTTTTCCCGTATTGTGGTTCATGAATCGATTCCTCCTGTTCCATATGCGCCTGCGCCCTTAGTTTACCCCGCAAATAAGGATATCAAGCGCGTAAAAGTTTTCCATTCTTTTTGAAAACGGACCGGTTTCATGATATACTAATAGCGGACAAATAATTTTTGAAAATTTTGTAAGAATCCATTCATAAAATAATGGTACAGTATGGGGGAGGACATATATGGCAAGCCTGAACATCGTGATGGTCGAGCCGGAGATCCCGCAGAACACGGGCAATGTGGCACGCACGTGCGCCGCAACCGGTGCGCGGCTGCATCTGGTAGAGCCGATGGGATTCAAGGTGGACGACAAAAAATTAAAACGTGCCGGCCTGGATTATTGGCATCTGCTTGACATAACCTATTATAAGGATTTAGACGACTTTTTCGCGAGGAATGACGGGCCTTTTTACTATTTTTCCACCAAGGCGCGCAGGAAATACTCCGACGTCGTCTACCCTGACAACGCCTATCTTGTATTTGGCAAGGAGACACGCGGCCTGCCGGAGGAATTGCTCAAGGCCAATCCCGACGCCTGTGTGCGAATCCCCATGATCAGTGAGGCGCGCAGCCTGAATCTGTCCAACAGTGTGGCCATCGGCGTATATGAGGCACTGCGGCAATGGGATTTTCCACAGCTGCAATGTGCCGGAGAGCTCCACCGCCTGCGGTGGGAATAAACAGCCGGAGCCAAGGACGTATTGACAAAAGGAGATCAACTATGGAAAAAATCAGAATGATCACGGACACCCTGTCGGACATCCCGGCGGATGCGACCGGCGACTACGAGCTGGAGCTGATCCCCGCCCCTGTGTACGACGACTCCATCCCAATTCTCGAAAACATTGACCGCCCCGGCGAGGATCTGCTCGCCCTGCTGCGGGAGAACAAAAAGCTGCGGGTAGGGCACATCCCGGCAGCCGTATATCTGGATCGCTTTAAGCTGGCTTTCGCCCATCAATACCACCGCGTGATCGTCGTCACACCGGCGGAACAGTTCTCCGGGATTTACCGTGCGGCCTGCGAGGCGCGTGAGATGTTTTTTGAGCAGGTGCCGGACGCCCGCGAGGTAATGGCGATCGACGTGGTCGATTCGGGCAGTTATTCCATCGGCTACGGCCTGCCGGTCCTCCGCGCATCCGAAAAAATCATGGCGGGTGCAACCGGCACCGAGGTGCTTGAATTCCTCAAGGAAAGCTTTAATCAGACGGAGTTGTATGTAACCACCTTCAGTATGAAAGGGGTATTCTCCAGCGGGATTTTTGAGGCGCTCCGGCTGCTCACGCTCCAGGTGACGAAATCTTTCCCCGTGTGTGTCATCCGCGGGGGCAAAATTACCGCACTCGACAGTGACCGCGGTGAGGATCGCACCTATGAAGATTTTATTCAATACTGCCGCAAGGCCCTGGATGGAACACAGCCCTATGCCATTTTTTACGCGGATCCGGCAGAGCGTGCGCATGAACTGGGGGAGATCCTGACCTCCGCCAGCCGTCGGAAGCCGGAGGGATATTATCAGGTCTCCGCTGCCACCGCGGTGAGCCTGGGGACCGACTGCATCGGCATGGCCAAATTCGGACCGCTTGCGTAAGAGAATGGCGCACGGCGCGATGAATAAAACAGAATAAATCGCATACAAACACCCGGGGCATCCAAAATGCTCCGGGTGTACTGTTTAAAAGCACCGCAAATTTCAAATGGACAAAAACTGTAAAGGATCGTCACGGAATCGTCTGTAAGCTCCCGCGCTGAAACACTTTCCCCCGGAGGTGCTCCGCCAGCCGAAACACCGTGCAGAAAGCACTCATCCCCAATGTGAAAAATGGAGTAATCGTGATTGACATAATATGTTTTCGAAACGCCGCACGCGATCAGTCCATTAAGATATTGCGGTCAAACGTAATATAGATCAATTTTAACCTCCATATGGAATCGATGAATTGATTTTAAATAACTTATAATATGTATTATGTTTTTTGTCAATATTCAAAAATATTTTTGCACACTTCAAGCCGGCAAAAACGGCTCCAAAAGTCTGGAAAGCGCTTTGAAGCTGTGGCATGATGCAGATCCGACTGAGCGGTTCCATAACCTTGGCCTCCGTCGGGGCACAAACGATACCACACAGCTCTCGCGCAAATACTAATCTCATGCACCCAAGCCCGCTTTTTGGGGAAAAGCGCTTTCCTATCTGCCCCAAATATGGTATACTGATGGTAACAAATAATCCGGACGGGCACTTCCCGCCCGGATTTTGGTGTGGCGTAAGGCCCGGAAAGCGAGGTTCCTGCATGGCAAACAACAAGGTCACTCCCCACCGCAACGGTTCATTCAGCTCCTCACTGAGTTTCGTAATCGCGTGTGTTGGCTCAGCCGTCGGCTTGGGGAATATCTGGATGTTCCCCTACCGCGTGGGGCAGTATGGCGGCGCGGCATTCCTGATCCCGTATCTGCTGTTCACCTTCCTGTTCGGATGGGTCGGCCTGAGCGCAGAGTTCGCCATTGGCCGCCGGGCACGAACCGGGACGATCGGCTCCTATGAATACTGCTTTGACAGCCGCGGTACTCAGCTGGATCCCTCTGCTCGGCTCGCTGGGGATCGCGATCGGGTACGCCGTCATTCTGGGCTGGGTGCTGCGCAGCCTGGGCGGGTCCATCACCGGTGCAATCATCGATACACCGTCCGCGGAGTTCTTCCACCAGGCCACGGACAGCTTTGGCAGCATCCCCTGGCACATCGTGGTGATCGCAATCGTCTGCCTGGTCCTGCTACTGGGGGTGACCAAGGGGATCGAAAAGGTCAGCCAGGTGGTCATGCCGCTGTTCTACATCCTGTTCCTGGGGCTGGCAATCTGGGTCGCATTCCTGCCCGGCGCGGTGGAGGGGTATAAATTCCTCTTTGTGCCGGATTGGAGCGCCCTGCTGCGGGCGGACACCTGGGTCATGGCGATGGGCCAGTCGTTCTTCTCCCTGTCCATTACCGGATCGGGCATGATCGTTTACGGTGCCTATCTGGACAAGGATACGGATAACCCCCGCGCCAGCC
>USLQ01000225.1 GCA_900555545.1 uncultured Oscillospiraceae bacterium
TGAGCCCCGCCATATAATAGAGATCATACAGCCGGTTGTAGTCGTAGCCAAACTTCCAATAGGCATGCCAGACATCCTGCAATGACCAATCGTACAGCGGAGAGGCACACCAGACGTCTTTAAACTGTTTGGTGATCCAGCACTCCCCTTTGTATCCATACCTTTTATTGAGAAAGCCGCTGTATCGCTGGAGGGACTCATCCGCCCGCATCCCCAACAGGCAAACTGTTTTTCCATTGCCGTGCGCCATCCGGTACCACCTGCCGAACTGCTTGGCCAGATCCTCCTGATGCATCCGGTAGCGGTAGGTGGTCATCGGGTTGTGTTCCAGATTGATCACGTAGTCCCGCTGCGGCATCGGCCGGACCCATGCGTCTTTTTTGGTATCATCCCACGGATACCAGTACATCTCGTAGCTGCTCAGGGCTGTGCGCGTGGCCATAGGCAGGCACACCCAGTAGGGCTCCACCTCATCCTGGATCCGGTCGAACGTCCGCTCCACATATTCCGTCGTAACCGTATACTGCGCCTCAAAGTCCTGATGAAATACGCCGATTGAGTGCCCTGGATAGTATTGGTTCCTGAAGTCCAGGGCCAGATTGAGCAAGAGCCCGCTGTCTTTCCCGCCGGAGAAGGAGATATAAATATTGTCAAACTCCCTGAAAAGGAAGCGCAGCCGCTCCTGAAGCGCCTCATAGACATCCTGCTGCAAAAATTCCCGTATCACGGCATTCCCTCCGCCCCGGTAAAGTTTTCCATATATTTCCAGTTCTATTATACCGCGTTTTTGGAAGTTTACAAGGGAACGGAATCACTTTCCGTCTCAAGGCACAGCCATACATACCATCCAAAGATTGAAAACAACTGCATGATGTTATATAATGATAACACCGGAAAACACTACTAAAAAAGGGGACTGTACAAATGAAAAAGCTTTCTTTGATCGCACTCGCACTCTGCCTGGTTTTTGCTGCGGCAGGATGCGCAAAAAACGGCGAAGCAGAGGCGACTACCGATCCAGCAGGAGCGGCTGGCGTGACGGGCGGCGTATCGGCTGAAGAGGCTGTCCAAATGAGCACGCCGGAATTGGTGGAGGCCGCGGTGGCGTCCTCCGGCGCAACTGTTGTACTCAGCGGCAAATCATACCGCGATACGGCGCTGGATTTTGCCCAGAATACTCCAGCCGTCGCGGAACTGTTGCGCCGCTCTGATAATGCTGAGGCATTATTGCAGGCGTATAAAGAGGCTATCCCACCCACCGAGGAGGACGCTGTCAATGCGGACAAGCCCGAATTCTGGCGTTTCTACACACTCGGGATGCTGCTCGCACAGCCGGAAGTAACGGCCAACATGGACGAGGCACTCCGAGCGGAGGCCGATGCTGTAGCGCAGGAAAAGGATGAGGTGTTAACGAATTCCATCCTGGAGGTCAACACCTACACCGACGCATTGAAAGAGCTCGCCAGGAATAAACAGTAACCCTCCTTTCATTCCCGGCGCCTCAATCACTTTGCAGGGAAAAAAGCCGGATTGCGCGCCTTTCTTGTGAAAATGGACTATTGAATCTGGAAACCAAACATTATATAATGGTTACGGTCAAGCGAGAAATAGACCGAAAGGAGAAATCTTATGAACTATTCCGCAGAAGTGGAGAAGATGTGTGTGGTCAAAAAAGGCCCACATCACGGCCCGGCTCCAATTCCAGAAGAGGGCAAATGGGTAAAAGCTTACGATATCAAGGACATCTCCGGCTTCACACACGGCGTGGGCTGGTGCGCCCCACAGCAAGGCGCGTGCAAGCTGACCCTCAATATCAAAAACGGCATCGTCGAGGAGGCGCTTGTCGAGACACTTGGCTGCTCTGGCATGACGCATTCCGCCGCCATGGCCGCGGAGATCCTCCCCGGCAAAACGCTCCTGGAGTGCCTGAACACCGACCTTGTCTGCGACGCGATCAACGTTGCCATGCGCGAGCTGTTCCTCCAGATCGTCTACGGCCGCAGCCAGTCAGCCTTCTCTGAAGACGGGCTTGCAGTAGGTGCCGCACTTGAGGATCTGGGCAAGGGCCTGCGCTCTCAGGTGGGTACCATGTTCAGCACCAAGCTCAAGGGCGTACGCTATATGGAGATGGCCGAGGGTTACGTAACTCGCATGGCGCTCGACAAGGACGGCCAGGTCATCGGTTATGAGTTCGTCCGCCTGGGCAAGATGCTCGAGGATATCCGCCACGGCAAGACCCCGAATGAGGCCTACGAGGCCAATAAGGGTCACTACGGCCGCTTCACAGAGGCGGACGGCGCGGTCAAGTACATCGACCCGCGTGAAGAATAAGAGCAAGGAGGAATTCAACCAATGGCAAACGATGTAATGTTTGAGGGCAAGGAGAGAAGAATGCCCAAAATTGAGAAATGCCTTGCCGAGTACGGCATTGCCTCTCTTGAAGACGCACGTGCACTGTGCCTGGAGCACGGGATCGATGTGGAGTCCATCGTCAAGGGCGTGCAGACAATCGCCTTTGAGAACGCCGTTTGGGCGTACACATTGGGCGTGGCCATCGCGCTGAAAACCAACGCCGCCAATGCGTCCGAGGCAGCCGCCACCATTGGCAAGGGCCTGCAGGCTTTCTGCGTCCCGGGCTCTGTCGCCGAACAGCGCAGCGTCGGCCTCGGCCATGGCAATCTGGCAGCCATGCTGCTGGATGATAACACCAAGTGCTTCGCCTTCCTGGCGGGCCACGAGTCCTTTGCGGCCGCCGAGGGCGCAATTGGCATCGCGAAGACGGCCAACAAGGTCCGCAAGGAGCCGCTGCGCGTGATCCTGAACGGCTTGGGCAAGGATGCGGCCATGATCATCTCCCGCATCAACGGCTTTACCTATGTAAAAACAGACTATGATTTCTTTACTGACACATTGAATGTTGTTGAGACGGTCGCCTACTCCGACGGCGAGAAAGCCAAGGTCAAATGCTACGGCGCCAATGATGTCCGTGAAGGCGTAGCCATCATGAAGGCGGAGGGCGTGGACGTTTCCATCACCGGTAATTCCACCAACCCGACCCGCTTCCAGCACCTTGTCGCCGGTACCTACAAAAAGTGGGCCAATGAGAACGG
>USLQ01000226.1 GCA_900555545.1 uncultured Oscillospiraceae bacterium
GCGCTGCACGGGCATTCACAGGAATTATAATTAATTTGGAGGAATTATCATGGCATTTACTGCAAAAGACGTACAGGCCCTGCGTGAGAAGACTGGCGTAGGTATGATGGCCTGTAAAAATGCACTGACGGAAGCAGATGGAGATATGGACAAGGCGATTGACATCCTCCGCGAGAAGGGCCTTGCCGCCGCCACCAAAAAGGCTGGCCGCATTGCCGCTGAGGGCGTTGTCCTGACTTATACGGATGAGGCTAAGAAGGTCAGCGTAATGGTTGAGGTGAATTCCGAGACCGACTTTGTTGCCAAGAACGAGGAGTTCAAATCCTTTGTTATGGATGTGGCCAAGACGATTGTCGAGAGCAATCCGGCCGATGTTGAGGCGCTGCTTGCCGCCAACGTAGCAGGCGATACCCGTACCGTTCAGGAGCACCTGCAGGATAAGATCCTGGCCATCGGTGAGAATATGAAAATCCGCCGTTTCGAGCGCATTGAGGGCAACGTTGTCACTTACGTACACGGCGGCGGCTCTGTCGGCGTTATGGTCAAGTTTGATACCGATGATGCTACGGCTCAGACGGATGCGTTCAAGGCCATGGGTAAGGATGTCGCGATGCAGGTTGCGGCCATGAGCCCGACTTATCTGGATGAGGCCTCTGTTCCGGCTGATGTCATTGAGCATGAGAAGGAGATCCTCACCGCCCAGATCGTGGAGGAGGGCAAGCCGGAGGCGATCGCTCAGAAGATCGTGATGGGCCGTATTGGCAAGTTCTACAAGGAAAATTGCCTGGTCGATCAGGAGTTCGTGAAGGATAACAAGCTCTCCGTCAAGCAGTATGTGGACAGCGTCGCCAAGGAGCTGGGCGCGCAGATCAAGACTGTGGGCTTTGTCCGCTATGCTAAAGGTGAGGGCCTTGAGAAGCGTCAGGACAACTTTGCCGATGAAGTCAAGAATATGATGTAAAATCCATCCGGATTTTCATTGAAAACGGGCAGGCCGTCAGGCTTGCCCGTTTTGGCGTCCAAGTGAGGGGGCTTTCACAGCGAACCCCCAAGCAGATAATGGAGTGCATGACCAGGGTCGTTGAGAAATCGGCGGGTCAGCCGGTAGTGTTCCGTTTGGTCATAGGGGACCGACTGGATTCCATTCGAATCGAGTTGGTAGAGGCACGCCCCGGGATAGGTCATCAGGATGGGGGAGTGCGTGGCAATAATGAACTGTGACCCCTCCTGTACCAGGCGGTGGATCAGGGCAATCAGTGTGAGCTGGTTGGCCGGGGAGAGCGCTGATTCCGGCTCGTCGAGCAGATACAGCCCCTCCCCCTGAAAGCGCTCGCCAACCAGCGTCAGGAATCCCTCGCCATGGGATTTCTGGTGGAGGGATCGAGTTCCATACGGTGTTTCACGTCCCCCGTGCAGTTCGGAGCGGTAGATTTCCTCAATGTAACTGGCGGTGCTGTAGTAGCTCTCTGCCCGTAGGAAAAAACCGTCCTTTGGGTATCCCTGCCGCACCAGCGTGATGAATTTGTACAGGAGAGAATGCGTGTCGTTGGTGGAAAAGTTGAAATTGCGTGTTCCGCCCTCCGGGTTAAATCCATAGGCTACGGCGATCGCCTCCAACAGTGTGGACTTTCCCGTACCATTTTCCCCCACCAGAAAGGTGACAGGAGCGGTAAAGGGCAGGCTCCCTTCCTGTTTGAGATAGCGGACCACAGGTAACTGAATCAGATATTCGTTGGCTGGAAGTTCCCCCTCCAGAAGAACCTGGGTGATAAACAGGCGATGGTCCATATACGCCACCCCTCCTTGCAGTGCAGATATTACACTTAATTATATCACATTGACTGGAACGAATCGATAGCCGGGATTGATTTTTGCGCCAAACGCGCGTAAAATGAAGCGAGGAACATCTGATTCGGATTGGAGGGCGCCTATGGAACAACTTGCTGATTATCTGCCTTTTTGGGGCAAGATTTCGGATGGCCAGCGCCGGCTTTTGGAGCGCAGTGTACAGCTGCGGGATTTCCCAGCCGGTAAGATCCTGCACAATGGCGCGGAGGACTGCATTGGCCTTCTTCTTGTGACGCAGGGCCGTCTGCGCGTTTACACCGTGTCCGGCGAGGGGAAGGAGCTGACCTTGTTTCGGCTCTTTGAACGCGATCTGTGCCTTTTTTCTGCTGCCTGTATTCTCAATAGTATTCAATTTGATGTGACAATCTCGGCGGAGGTGGATACGCGGGCTTTCCACATCCCGCCGGATGTGTATAAGAGGCTGATGGCGGAGTCTGCCGCTGTTGCCGGGTATACGAACGAGCTGATGGCCGCGCGCTTTTCCGAAGTTATGTGGCTGATAGACCAGATCCTCTATCAGAAAATGGATGTACGGCTGGCGGCGCTCCTGGTGGAGGAGGCGGAACTGACGGGTTCAGTGGAACTGAGCCTGACACATGAGGCGCTTGCCAACCACCTGGGCAGTGCCCGGGAAGTGATTACACGTCTGCTCAAATATTTCCAGCGGGAGGGCCTGGTCTCCCTCTCGCGTGGACGGATCCTGCTGACGGATTTGGAGCGGCTGGAACAGATTGCCGCACCAGCACTGCGGTAGAAGCGTGACTTTGTCACAGTCAAAACGGATCTTTGCGTGTATGATAATACCATCAAGACAACAAGGAGGTACTGCAAATGTCCGTTATTAAAATTGATCAGAATAATTTTGAATCCGTTGTAATGAATTCCGATAAGCCAGTTTTGGTGGATTTCTGGGCGCCGTGGTGTGCGCCGTGCCGCATGTTCTCACCGGTCATTGATGAGATTGCGGAGGAGAACGTGCACGTCACCGTAGGCAAGATCAACGTGGATGAGAATCCGGCGCTCGCCCAGCAGTTCCAAATCATGGGGATCCCGGCGGCTGTCCTCTTTGAAAATGGGCGGCCTGTCCGCCGCCTGGTTGGCCTTCAGCCTAAAGAAGCGGTGGAGGAGATGATCGGATGAATCTGTTTTCATTTTTCTCTCGGCCGGATATCAATGAGGGCGTTCGACAGTATCGTGCGGCAAAGGGGGCGGCGCTGATTGATGTCCGTACGCCCGAGGAATTTCGGGAGGGACATATCC
>USLQ01000227.1 GCA_900555545.1 uncultured Oscillospiraceae bacterium
CTCCTGGATGCTCGATCTGTACGACCATTGGGGAATCCACGATGAGAAGAGCGAGGAGATGCTCCAGCGCCGTTACATTGAGCGCGTGATCGGTTGTGTGGAAAATGTCACGTGCCCCAGCTGCACGCTTTCCCCACGTGAGAAAAAGGATAAGATTCGCCAGATGATCCGGAGTGACCGCGCTAAGGCGGCAGTCCGTCGGGCCCGCCCCCGTTCAGCCTATATGAAACTGATGCTTATCCCGATCCGGAGCGGGAATGTGGGATTGACGTATCTGGAGGGCAAGGTGATCTCCGGCGTTAAATCGAAGGATACCAAACTGTTCGCCAAGCTGAAGGCGGGCCGGTAATAGTTGAGGAGGGGATACCATGAATGGACACGCACTGAAAATCACGAGCGGTATCAATAGCAATGTCTCGATTGAGGCCGTTCCGGGACATTTTGTGACCAGTCACTCGCATATCAATTATTATATCGATATTACCAAGATCAAGCACCGCCACCGCATGGCACAGGATGCCGCCGGCTTGCTCGCAGCGCCCTATGCCAGCACCACACCTGTGGATACGATCATCTGTATGGATGGCAGTGAAATTCTGGCGGCCTATCTGGCGGAGGAACTCTCCAAGGAGGATATGATGTCCGTCAACCGGAACCAGAGCATCAATATTGTTCCACCGGAGTTCAACGCCAACGGCCAGATGATCTTCCGCGACAATCTTCAGCATATGGTGTATGGCAAAAATGTCCTGCTGCTGATTGCGTCGATCACGACCGGCAAAACCCTGCACCGTGTGCTGGAGTGTGTGGATTACTATAATGGCACCGTCGTCGGTGTATCCTCCGTGTTCAGCGCCAGGCCGGAGGTGGATGGGGTGCAGGTGCATTCTATTTTTACGGCGGAGGATATCCCCAATTATCATACGTATTCCCATCGTGACTGTCCGCAGTGCAAGCAGGGGATCAAAATTGATGCTCTGGTCAACAGTTACGGGTATTCGGCTATTTGAGAGCACAGGGAAAGGGCGGGTTGACCGCCCTTTTTTCATGCGCTATTTCCGGTGCCGCACGGCGTACTGATGAGGCGTGAGACCGTAGGCCTTTTTAAAACAGGTGATAAAGTAGGTCTGCGAACAAAATCCCAAATAGTAGGCGATTGTGTGCAGGTCAAATCCGTTTTCGATCATCCCACAGGCACACCGCAGCTTTTGATCCATGATATACTGCACCGGTGTTTTGCCCACATGCCTTTTAAAATATTTGCAAAAGTAATCCGGACTAAAGTGCGCGATCTCCGCGAGCGTTTCGATCCGGATGGAGTCGTGAAGGTGCTGCTCAATGTAGTGCAGGCACCTGCGGATCTGTGCCGGATAGTGGCTGACGCTCCGCTCGTGAACCAGTTGGGTCAGTTCCACTACAATTTTTTCCAGATAAGATGCGATCGCCTCCCCACGGGTCATCCGGTCAATTTGCATAATATATTGATCGGATAGATTAAAGGCGGTCATCTCATCCAGTCCTCCGCGAATCGCCGCACGGATTCCGAGCGTGATACAGCACACAGCCCAATACTGCATCTGCCGGGTAGCGTTGTCCGACAGGTGACCGACTACCACACGTGCAGACAAATATTTTTGCAGAGCCTGCCGGATGGCCTCCGTGTCTCCACGCTCGATCAGGGCGTAGAATGCCTGCTCCTCCTCGTATGAGGTGTGGACAATACCACTTTCCCGCTGTTCAAATTCGGGATCTCTCGTGTTTGGGAGCACTGAAATTTGGAGTTTATGTTTTTGTTCCATGGCGTTCTCACCTCACAGCTCGATTATAGAAAAATATTAAGGGGAAATCAACGGTTTTTTTGATCTTTGAACGGATTTTTGATATTAATTTACCGCAAGAAGCGTTAGGATAGAGGTGTATTATAAAAATGTCAGGAGGAATGAACATGGTCAGCAAGACGAAATATCCGATTGATGTCCCCGGTATTCAAAAAATTTTCCAGGCTGCCGGGCTCTCGGATATCCGGCGAATCCGCCCCCTGGGCGCGGGAATGTACAACGCTGTATACGAAGTGTGTACAAATGAAAAATCGTATGTGATTAAAATTGCCCCGCCGTCGGGGGTTCCGGTGATGACATACGAGCGGGGCATCATGCGCGCGGAGCTGTATTGGTACCGGCAGATGCGGGAAAAGACGGGAATCCGCGTACCAGAAATTTATGTGCAGGATTTTGACCATGCGATCATTCCGGCGGATTATTTTATCATGGAAAAGCTGGAGGGGAAGCAGTTTGATCAAATGGATTTTACGCCTCAGGAAAAGGCGGCAGCATCCTCTCAACTGGCAAAGATGGCAGCTCAAATTCATCGGATTCGGAATGACCGCTTTGGCTATATTCAAAATGAGTTGTATACAAACTGGTATCAGGCGATCCGGACGATGGTCTCCAACATTGTTCAGGACGCTGCAAGGCTTGGAAAACGGGCAAAACGCGGGGAACGGCTGCTGCAATTGATTGACCGTTATCAGTCCGTTTTGGAACAGGCGGAGTGCTGTATGGTCAACTTTGATATCTGGGCGCCAAACATCCTCTGCATCCGCGGGGATCAGGGGATAGAATACGCATGGATTGATCCGGAGCGCAGCTTCTGGGGAGATCGGATCGCGGATTTTGTCTGCCTGGAGATGAGTAAGCCCCTACGTGAAAAAAGGAAGAGCCTGACAGCTTACAATGGGATATCGGATCATCCTATTACAGCTACTCGGGAGGAGGAGATCCGCCTGGCGGTTGCACAGGGATATCTGGCCCTGATTCAGGAGGTGGAGAAGTACTACCGCTATACGCCGCGGAATCAGGGGTGGTGGCTGGATGTCTTCTCCTCGCGTTACTTTTACGCCAAGGCGTTCGGAGTGCTAAAATGATCGGGGGGAGGGGCGGAGAGCCGCTCGCCACGGAAAAAATTCCACGCTTAGTCCTCAAATTTACCGGTACCACGTTGGCGGCGTTGCTTCTCAATGCGGCCTATACGCTCACGGATACGCTGTTTGTCAGCTGGGGCGTGGGGGATTCGGCTGTGGGCGGCGTGTC
>USLQ01000228.1 GCA_900555545.1 uncultured Oscillospiraceae bacterium
CCGCCGTTGTGGCCGGCAGTTGCCTAGTCGTCATCAGCGGCGTCAAAACTGGATATAATGCCATTATCATGTCCCAGTGGCAACAAGTGGATCCGTCGGAGGATCCAGACGCCGAAGAACCGCTTGAGGAACCCGAAAAGGAACTGGTGGGCCGTGAACAGGATTTGGAAAATGACTTCAGCAACCGCCGCTTTGACCTGTGGAAGGCATCCCTTGATATCATTGGGGATCGCCCCATATTCGGCGTTTCCTATCTGAATCTGATGCAGTACACAGAAGATCACTTCCCGGACAACTACCTGGTTCACAACGACCACGGTAAATTTGGCAACTATCACAACGTTCTCATCAATATTGCCGCAGGCCAGGGCCTACTTGGTCTGGCGCTGTTTATCGCAGCTGGGGCTGTAGCCGGCATCAAGTGTATTAAGCGCGTTGCCCAAAACATTGATCAACCCCACAATATCTTCTATATTGCCGCGTTCAGCGCTGTTATCGCGATCCTCTCCTCTTCGATGTTTGTATCCGATCTGGTTTATGTCAATTCAGCCAATGCCACGATGTTCTGGTTCCTGACCGGAGTCCTGGTGGCGAAAGATCACAGTGAGGTGAAAGAGCGTGCCTAAAATCAGCGTCGTTATCCCCGTATATAATGTGGAAGCATATCTGCCCCAGTGTATCGACTCCGTCCTTGCGCAAAACTTTGAGGACTACGAGGTCATCTTAGTCAACGACGGTTCCACCGACGGCAGCTTGGCCATTGCGCAGCAGTATGAGCGTACAAATGAAAAGGTCAAACTGATCTCTCAGGAAAACAAGGGCCTGGGCGGCGCCCGGAACACCGGCATCCAGCACGCGTCGGGGGAGTTTATCTGCTTTATCGACAGCGACGACACCATTGCCCCGGATACGCTTGCCACTGTGGCGGATACCATAGACCGGTTGAACTGCGATATTGCGATTTTTGACATCGAATATGTCGATGAAAATGGTGCCACGCTCTCCGTCCTGCAAGGGATGGACGAGAATCTGGAGTCATTCGACCTTGCCTCCCACCGAAGTGTCCTGTTCTGTCCGTCGTCTGCCTGCAACAAGATTTTTCGGCGCACGCTCTTTTCGGAGAATCAAATCCTGTTCCCGGAGCGCGTCTGGTTCGAGGATATCCGAACCATCACCAAATTGTACCCACATGCTTCTAAAATGTGTTATATTCCAAAACCGTTTTATAAGTACCTTCAGCGCGCCGGTTCCATCATGCACAGTGCAAAAGTATCACGTAACGCCGAGATCATGGAGGCACTCGCCGACGTGATTGCCTACTACCGGGAGCATGGCTATTACGACGATTACCGTGCGGAGCTCGAGTACCTGGTGATTGAAAACGTGTATGTTCTCGCTTCCTTCCGCGTACTCAAACAAGATCCAAAGCACCCGTTGCTCGGGGAATTTCAGACTTTTTTAGAGCAGTACGCACCCGATCATGCGTCAAATCCCTATCTGACACGCCTGGGCCGTAAAAATCAATTGATCTACCGGTTGCTTTTAAAACGGCGCTATGGCCTGCTGCGGCTGTTGATCCGGATGCAGGCGCTCCTGAGATCAGTGAAATGAGGCGGGAACTGTTGAAGACAAACAAAAAGGTCTTGCTGAAAAACACCGTGATGCTGTATATCCTACAGTTTTCCGCCTATTTTTTCAGCTTTATCACCACCCCCTACCAAACCCGGATCATGGGGCCGGAAATTTACGGAAAAATTGGCTACGCCACCGCGATGATGGTCTACTTCCAGCTGTTTTTGGACTTTGGATTCATCCTCTCCTCCACAGCGGATATTTCGCGCCACCGGGACGATAAGCCCTATATCTGCCGGCTGATCACCAGTGTGGCGTGTATTAAGGTCGTGTTCACAATCCTCTCGCTGGGGGTGCTGTTGTTGCTATGCTTTACAATAGACAGCCTGCGCGAGGACATGATCCTGTACCTTCTCTACTTTGCCGCTGCGGCGGGAAATACCTTTATCCCGGACTATCTGTACCGGGGTTTAGAGCACATGAGCGTGCTGACTATCCGCACCGTCATCATCAAATTGGCTTTTACGGTACTGATCTTCGTCTTCCTGAGGGAGCCGTCCGACTACTATGCCGTCCCGTTGCTAACGCTGCTAGGCAATCTGGGTTCCGTGATCGGCGTGTATATCCATATGAGGAAAAAAATGCACATCTGGTTTTGCCGGGTGCCACTTCGGGAAATCTGGAAGCATCTTTTTCCTCTCGCGGATTGCCACCACCATTTATAGCTCCACCAACACGATGTTGCTCGGTGCTATTGACCCCTCCAAGGTCAGCGTTGGCTATTACTCTTCGGCAGATAAGATTGTTACCATGGCCAAGAATGGCCTCTCCCCCATCTCGGACAGTATCTACCCCTATATGATTAACAATAAGGATTTTAAACTGATCAAAAAAATCCTGCTGATCTTTATGCCGGTGATCGGGGCGGGCTGTATTATCGTCTACATTTTTGCCGAGCCGCTGTGCACTCTGTTTTTCGGGGCAGATTTTGCGCCAACCGCTAATGTACTCCGCGCACTGCTTCCGGTTATTTTTGTCACCCTGCCCTCCTATATGCTGGGATTCCCAACTCTGTCGGCGGTTGGCCTGCAAAAGCACGCAAATTATTCTATCTATGTCGGGTGTGCGGTGGATCTGATCCTCCTAATTGTCCTGTTTGTCACGGATCACGTCACCGCCGTCTCGCTGGGGTTGACGATGTCCGCAGCGGAAATCACTATCCTGTTGTATCGAATCGTCGTCATTATCCGGAACCGCGAGCTGTTCCGGCGTCATTAAGAGGGGGAATACCATGAGCAAAAACAACCATAAGGACCTGATAGGCCGGATGATCCGCCGGGCGTTCTGGCACTTTTGTAAAATTTTCCCGATTCAGAAAAAGAAAGTTGTTGTGATGAGTTACTACGGCCGTGGGTACAGTGACAACCCCAAGTTCATCGTGGAGGAGATGCTGCGCCAAAATCTGGACTATGAGATCTTCTGGGTTGTCAAGAACACACAGCTCGACAATCAT
>USLQ01000229.1 GCA_900555545.1 uncultured Oscillospiraceae bacterium
TCTTCATTCTTGAGCATTCCTCTTCCACCTTTCAAGCGGTTGTAAACATATGCTATTATTGTAATCAAACGGCCGCGAAAAGTCAAGGAAGCAGGCCCGCCTGCCACGGAATTCCGCTTTTCATCGCGTGATCATTGTGGTACAATAGAGAAAACCGAAATATTAAAATCGGTTTGTATCACTGTTTACACTCTGACCGGTGCAAACATGATAAAATAGAAATACTGATTTAGTAAAAAAGGGTGTGTTATCATGAGAAGTGATCGGATCACAAAGGGCGTCAACGCTGCGCCGCAGCGCTCCCTGCTCCATGCACTGGGGCTGTCGGAGGAAGAGATCGGCCACAAAAGCCGCTGATCGGCGTTGTCAGCTCCGCAAACGAGATTGTGCCCGGGCACATGAATATTGACAAGGTCGTAGAGGCTGTTAAGATGGGCGTCGCGATGGCGGGCGGTGTGCCGATCGTGTTCCCGGCCATCGCCGTGTGCGACGGCATCGCTATGGGTCACGAGGGCATGAAGTACTCCCTTGTCACGCGCGAGTTGATCTGTGACTCCACGGAGGCCATGGCCACCGCGCACCCGTTTGACGGCCTGGTCATGGTGCCCAACTGCGACAAGAACGTGCCCGGCCTGCTGATGGCAGCAGCAAGAGTCAATGTTCCGACCATCTTTGTCAGCGGCGGCCCGATGCTCGCCGGCCATATGCACGGCAAAAAGATCGGCTTCTCCTCCATCTCGGAGGCCGTGGGTGAATTCCGCTCCGGTAAGATCACGGCGGACGATCTGGTGGAATATGAGAACAAGACCTGCCCGACCTGCGGCTCCTGCTCCGGCATGTTCACCGCCAACAGCATGAACTGCCTGACGGAAGTGCTGGGCATGGGCCTGCCCGGCAACGGCACCATTCCGGCGGTATACTCCGACCGCCTGCGCCTGGCCAAGCGCGCCGGTATGCGGATCGTAGAACTGGTAAAGGAAGATCTCAAGCCGCGCGACATTATGAAGGAGGAGAGCTTCCTCAACGCCCTGACGATCGACATGGCGCTCGGATGCAGCACCAACAGCATGCTCCACCTGCCTGCGATCGCACACGAGTGCGGGATCACGCTGGACCTGGATCTGGCCAACAGCATCTCCGAAAAGACGCCGAACCTGTGTCATCTGGCTCCGGCGGGCGACCACTACATTGAGGACTTGAATGAGGCGGGCGGCATCCCGGCCGTCATGCATGAGATCGACAAGCTCGGCCTGCTGCACACCGACCTGATGACCGTCACGGGCAAGACGATTGCGGAGAACATCAAGGGCCATGAAATTTTGGATACGGACGTCATCCGCCCGGTTACCGACCCATACAGCAAGACGGGCGGCATCGCGGTACTCAAGGGCAACCTGGCGCCGGACGGCTGCGTCGTCAAGCGCTCCGCAGTGGCGCCGGAGATGATGGCACACACGGGAAAAGCCCGCGTGTTTGACTGTGAGGAGGACGCGCTCAGCGCCATCTATGACGGTAAGATCAACGCCGGCGAGGTCGTCATCATCCGCTATGAGGGCCCGAAGGGCGGCCCTGGCATGCGCGAGATGCTCAACCCCACCTCCGCCATCATGGGCTGCGGTTTGGGCAACAGTGTCGCCCTGATCACGGACGGCCGCTTCTCCGGTGCGCCCCGCGGCGCGGCTATCGGCCACGTCTCCCCCGAGGCGGCTGTGGGCGGCAATATCTCCCTGATCGAGGAGTGCGATATGGTCGAGATCGACATCCCCGCCAATAAGATCAACGTGCTCGTCAGCGATGAGGAGCTGGCAAAGCGCCGTGCGGCTTGGAAGCCGCGCCAGCCGCGCATCACAACCGGATACCTCGCCCGCTATGCCAAGCAGGTGACCTCCGGCAGCACGGGCGCGATCCTGGAATAAACCACCTTTCAAAGATCCAAAGGCTGTGGCAATCCGTCGCAGCCTTTTATATTTGTTCTGGAGGCCACGCGAAAAAAGGAACAGTGCCATCGTGCCGAATGAGGAACAGAGATTCTTTTTTGTATCCAAGGCTCCCCTCCTGTAGAAGGTTGACAGTCGGGAGCCTTCTGATTCCCGTCGGCCCCGCTTTCGGAACGCCGCCCCCGGTGTTCCGCTGCACAGATTGACGGTTCGCAAAAGCCTTGGAAGAAAATAAAACGGAAAATCCGCACAACCACATGGTCTCCCTGTGTACGGGGCTTCCCCCGTTAGGAGAAATATCCGCGGAGCGGACAAAAGGGCGCCGCCAAAAAACTGATGTGGGGATGGCATCAGCACAGCGGATGTGATACAATATACCCTGAACGACACGGTATATCGGAGTGTGAAAAGCAGGATGGGACTCTATAACGCTTTAGACATCATTGCAACCATAACGGAATCGTTTGCGCTGTATGTAATGATCGGTTGCTTTTGCAAGCAGCCGCGCTTTCATCCGGCCGTGAGCCGACTACTGCCGGCGGTGAGCTACGGAATCCTCGTCCTGCTCCTGACCCATCTCACGGACTTGGGCGGCATCAAACTCTTTATCATTTATCCGTTTGCGATCGTTATGGCAAAAATCTGCTATCGATCGCCGCTGCGCTATTGTCTGGTCACCGTGGAACTATTCTATATTCTCGGTTCTACTCTCTCGGAAGCCGTGGGCATATCGCTGATGAGCTGGATCTATCACGGAGATACTACGACCCAGGTGGGTGGAGAAGTGCTTCTCAAATGGCAGATCTATGTGGTTGTTCTATTACTGCGCTGCGTATTTCTGGCGATCGCATATGGGCTGCTGCGGAACTTCCAATATCAGATCCAAACCAAGGACGCCGCAATTTTGACCGTCAGCTTTCTGCTGCTTCTCGCCTTTAACTTTGCCAGCACGTATAATTTCCTGAATTTGAACATAGAGAACACGCTGCTTCTGGACCTGATCACTGCGGTGCTCTGCGTATTCTTTATGGTGCTGTTTCTCTACTCCAAAAATGTCTCCTATCTCCGCGAGCAGGAGCAGCGGGACAAGATGCGAATTGCACAACTTCAGCAGCAGTATGCCT
>USLQ01000230.1 GCA_900555545.1 uncultured Oscillospiraceae bacterium
GGAAGCCGTCCGTTTGAGCAGCTGATTGCCCAGGAAGACAAACATCCCCTCCCGCTGGAAGCCCTTCATTACAGCCATCAGGCCGAATAAGAGGGCCAGCGTGTCCCAATCAATATAGGAGAGATAGGCGGCGCTGGGCGGCACAAAAAAGGCGGAGACCACCGCCAGCACAGCGGCAATACACAGCACGGCCTCTCGCCGCAGAAAGGCCGCGCTTTTTTGGATAATTTTCATCATATGCAAACTCAGCCTCGATTTGAAACAAACAGAATATTTGCAGTATACAATATAAAGGGGTAAAAATCAATCGTCACATTGGCTATCGGCGACCGAAAACGCGTATAAAACAAAAAATCGGAGCAGACGGATTTACCGCTTGCTCCGATGCGGAAGGAGTGGACACTTTAGATACACCTCAAACGCGGGCGCAGTGCTGCAACAAAGAAAAACCTGCGGAGCGCGAATTGCTCACCGCAGGTGTGGTGGGAGAGGGTGGATTCGAACCACCGAAGCCGAAAGACGACAGATTTACAGTCTGTTCCATTTGACCGCTCTGGAACTCTCCCATATTCAATTCATGCTGATGTAAGCAAAAATGGAGCTGGTGGACGGACTTGAACCCCCGACCTGCTGATTACAAATCAGCTGCTCTACCAACTGAGCTACACCAGCGGGTTGAATCAGCCTATTTAATATACCACAAAACCCGACCGGCGTCAAGACAATTTTTCAATTTTTTTCATTTTCTCCACCCGCTGGACCGTTTGGCAGCAATTCATACGATACCCCAACCTCCGACAGCAGCCGCGCATCTGCCATTGCTGTGATGGAGTACCCCTCCGGCGTATACGCTTCGCTCAGCACGGCGCACTGTTCGCGGATCCGAGCCAATTTGCCCCCCTCGGCAAACGGTACAAAAAAGCGCACGCGGCTGTATGTCCCCAGTGCATCAGAGATTTTTTGCAAAAGATGATCCAGCCCGCTCCGCTCAAGCGCGCTGATCATCACGCAGTCCCGCATCATCTCCGGCTCCCCGGCGACGGACAATTGGTCACACTTATTCATCACGTGTATGACTGGAATCCCTGCACACCCCAGTTCATCCAGCAGGGAACGCGTGACATCGATCTGGCTGTACGCCATCGGATCAGAGGCATCGCAGACATTCAGAATCAGATCGGCATCCGCCGCCACTTCCAATGTGGAGTGGAATGCCTGCACCAACTGGTGCGGCAATCGGCTGATAAATCCGACTGTGTCGATCAAAATGACGGTTTTCATATCGGGCAGTGTCAGGGCGCGCGCCGTGGGGTCGAGCGTGGCAAAGAGCTGATCCCGAACCAACACCCCCGCATCCGTAAGGGCGTTCATCAGGGTGGATTTGCCCGCATTCGTGTAGCCGACGAGCGCCACGGTCTGGAAGCCGTCGTGACGGCGGCGGTCGCGGATGCGCTTGCGCTGTTTTTCAATGGTGCGCAGCTTGCCCTCCAGGGATTCGATCCTGCGGCGGACGTGGCGGCGGTCTGTCTCCAATTTAGTCTCGCCGGGGCCGCGCGTGCCGATGCCGCCGCCCAGGCGGGACATGCTCATCCCCTTGCCGGAAAGGCGCGGCAGCATATACTTGAGCTGCGCCAGCTCCACCTGGATACGCCCTTCGCTGCTGCGGGCACGCTGGGCGAAGATATCAAGGATCAGCATGGTGCGGTCGAGCACGGCCGTATCCGTCAGATCGGCGATGTTCCGCTGCTGGGAGGGCGTCAGCTCACAGTCGAAAATGAGCAGGTCCGCCTCGTTGGCACGGCAGACCTCGCGCAACTCTTCCATCGCCCCGGAGCCGAGCAGCGTGGCCGCCTCCAGCTCCCGCCGCTTTTTAATCATAACCGCGGCAACGCGCGCGCCGGACGCCTCCGCCAGCCCCTCCAGCTCGCGCATGGAGTATTCGGCATCGTACTCACCGGTATCTATTCCAGCCAGAACGGCAATCTGCTCCTGTTCCTGATGGTTCTCGTACAAGGCAATACCCTCCGCAATTTAAAATCGTCCCAACTATTTTAACCCCAGGACAGGCAAAATGTAAAGCATTGTACAAGGAATTTTGAAATTGGCATAAAACATTGTTTTACATCCGGAAAAATGATAAAATATTTTTAATAATGCAGGCATCCGCCCGCGGGAATGGGGGAGTTATGATGGATACTGTTATCGATCAGATCAACGCACTTAAAAAGGAACAAAATGCTGTAATTTTGGCCCACACCTATCAGTCGCCGCAGGTTCAGCAAACTGCCGACTTTGTCGGCGACTCCTACGCAATGGCGGTCTATGCCTCCAAATTGATCGGATACAAAAGGGCGATTGTCTGCGGTGTGCGCTTTATGGCAGAGACGGTCAAGCTACTCGCACCGGAACTGGAGGTCGTACTTCCGGAGCCGTCGGCGGGCTGTCCGATGGCCGAGCAGATCGCGCCGGAGCGCGTGCGCGCCTTTAAGACGGAGCATCCGGAGTATGCCGTGGCGGCATATGTCAACACGACTGCCGCGCTCAAGGCGGAGTGCGACGTGTGCGTCACCTCCTCGAGCGCGCTGAAGATCATTCGCGCCCTCCCGCAGGAGAAAATCCTCTTTATCCCCGATCAAAACTTAGGGGCTTACGTGCGGGATATGGTGCCGGAGAAAGAGATCGTTTTATGGGACGGTTACTGCCCGATCCATAGCCGGATCACGGAGGAGGACGTGCTGCGCGCCAAGGCGGAACACCCGGGCGCGGCGGTGGCTATGCACCCCGAGTGCAGGCCGGAGGCACTGCGCCACGCGGATGTGATCGGCTCCACCAAGGAGATCATCGACTTTATGAAAGCGGCAACCCGGCCAGTGATCGTGGCCACGGAGCGCAATGTGTACGACAAGCTGGCGCCCGAGCTGCCGGATAAAAGCTTTTATCAGCTGTGCTCGGACAAGCTTGTGTGTGCCGATATGCAAAAAATCACACAGGAGCTGGTACTCGATACCCTGCGCGGCGGCGGGGAACGGATGGAACTTGACCCAGCGGTGACTGCCGGTG
>USLQ01000231.1 GCA_900555545.1 uncultured Oscillospiraceae bacterium
GCTTGAGCACGGTTGTCATGCGCTTGGTGTCCGAGGAGAAGGGGAACACCTTAACGACTTTAGCCGTAGAACGTTTTTCAAGGTAGTCCACC
This sequence comes from uncultured Oscillospiraceae bacterium, assembly GCA_900555545.1. Classification (GTDB taxonomy): domain Bacteria; phylum Bacillota; class Clostridia; order Oscillospirales; family Acutalibacteraceae; genus Onthovicinus. Next base: position 93 of record USLQ01000231.1, read on the forward strand.
CCGGACTTACGGGCACAGACGAGCAGGGAACACTCTGTCGGGTTGCCGACGAAGGTGTCCGTGTCGCCCTCCGTGTGAATATCGGCCGTCCCGTTGATGCAGAAGTTGTCAAGCAGTTCCGCTTTACGGACCTGATCCGGATCCGCCGTGCCTTCCGGCATATAGACGCTCATGACGGTCATCCGATTTTGGGTGAGGGTGCCCGTCTTATCGGAACAGATCACGTTGATGCAGCCAATCGTCTCACAGGCCTGCATCTTTTTGACCAGTGCGCGCTGTTTGGACATCTTCACCACGTTGATCGCCAGGGAGATCGCAACAATCGTGGGCAGCCCTTCCGGAACGGCGGCCACCATCAACACAATACTGGTGATAAAGGACTCCGTCACCGTGGCGAACGTGACCGTATCCGCCCGGACAAACCCAACTACCTGCACGATAAAAACGAATGCCGCTGCAATTCCACCGGCAATGGCAATATATTTGCCCAGCTTGGCAAGTTTTTCCTGTAAAGGGGTAGAGCTTTCCGATGCGTGGCCAAGCTCCGCAGCAATCTTGCCAAACTGTGTAGCGTCGCCCACCTCTGTAACAACCATGATGCCGTTGCCGGCAGTGACAAAGCAGCCGGAGTACACGCAGTTTTTACGCTCCGCAAGGGGTGTCTTCTCGTCGCTGAAAACGACGTCCGCCTTTTTGGCGACGTGTTTGCTCTCACCGGTGAGCATGGATTCATCCACCATCAAGTCCGTACTCTCGATCAGGCGTCCATCGGCTGGGATCTTATCCCCTGTGGCGAGGTAGACGATATCGCCTACCGCAAGCTCGCTGACCGGGAGCATCAGGCGCTCCCCGCTGCGCAGCACCTTGACCGTGACATCGCTGCTCATCTTGTTGAGCTCCTCAAATGCCTTGGCGCTACGCCCCTCCATCACCACGGTGATGATAACCGAGAGCAGAATCGCTCCAAAGATGCCCACGCATTCAATCCAGTCGGCGTGGCCTTCCGTAAAATAGGTGACCAGATTCACACCCACCGTAATCAGCGCCGCGACTATCAACAGAATAATCATCGGGTCTGCGAGCGCGTTCACAAAGCGGCGCGCCATGGAGATCGGCTTTTGACGGGTCAGCTCGTTGCGGCCGTGCGCCTCCTGTTGAGCGGCGGCCTGTTCCGGAGTCAGTCCGTGCGCCAGATCGGTACCAAGTGCTTTCAGTGTTTCCTGTGCGGTCATTGAATAGTAGTCCATTCTAATACCTCCGTCCATTCTATTATGGGCAAAAGAAAATCCGGTATAACAACCGTTATACCGGACACAAAATCAAAAATGGGAACACTTCGCCATGTATAACGGATATTATACATGGGTCTCACCGTTTCAGGTAAGCCAGGCAGTAACGCCACGCTGTTGACTTACCCCGCAGAGCCGCAAATCCACGCTGATTACTCCCCCATGGGTTCTTTTGTTATAATATTATTATAGCATTAAAAATTCAAATAGTCAATCATATTTTTGTCTATATTGGGGCCAAGCTGACTTTGTTCCCGTGATCCCGGACCAGCGCGATTAGATCTTCCGCACGCATCCAGAGGGTGGCCGTATTCTCGTTGGGGTGGATACCGATCATCCCCGGCGCATCCAAAAAAGTTTGATCCAGGAACAATTCCACCCGGCACTGCCCATCATTCAACAGGCCGAGCGGTGTGACGGATCCCGGCTCCAGGTCCAGCAGTGCCATCAACTCCCCGGGCGAGGCAAAGGTGAGCGGCCGCGTCTGATACGTATGACGGAATAACTTGAGGTCCACCCGTTTATCCCCCTTTACCGTGATAAGGTAGTAGCGCTGCTTTTTATCATCCCGAACAAAGAGATTTTTCGCCTCCGCCTCCGGGTGGGGGAAGCGGACGGAAGCCGCCTGTTCCATGGTGAACAGGGCCGGATGCTCCGTCACCTCATACCGGATGCCTTTCCGGTCTAAAAAGTCGTAGATCTCCTGCTTATTCATAAACGCTCCCCCTCTATTGCTCTACTGCACCATTTGTGGAGAGTGTGCGAAGTACCGTCTCCAGCACCTCCTCCGGCCGCTGCCCGGCGAGACGCACTGCCACATAAGCCTTTTTACCAGATCCAACCCGGACACGCCGGGGAAGCACCTGAGACAGGGCGTTGACCTGCTGCACGCCGATGGCCTCAAAATAGAGCAGGATCTGCTCGCCGCGCTGTGTGACCTCATAGATCCCGAGGGCGGCGGCCGTGTTGCGCATCAGGGAGATTCGGATCAGTCCCTCCACGCTCGCTGGCGGGTCGCCAAAGCGGTCGATCAGCTCGTCAATTACATCGCTTGCCTCGTCCTGAGTACGGACATCCGCAATCCGACGGTAGATATTCAGCCGCTGCGGGACACTGCCGATATACTGTTCCGGGATGTGGGCTTGGATTTGGAGGTCGATCAGGCACTCCTTCTTTTCCTCTGGCTTCTCGCCCTTTTCCTCCGCGACGGCATCGGAGAGCATTTTGAGGTACATGTCGTAGCCGACTGCCTCCATATGGCCGTGCTGCTGTGCGCCGAGCACACTGCCCGCACCCCGGATTTCCAAATCGCGCATGGCAATCTGGAAGCCGGAACCAAACTGTGTATACTCCTGAATGGCCGCCAGACGGCTGGCTGCGATCTGCGTCATCTCCCGATCCCGGTGGAAGGTAAAGTAGGCACTCGCGCGCCGAGAGGAGCGCCCCACGCGCCCTCGGATCTGATGCAGCTGAGCCAGCCCCATGCGGTCTGCATCCTCAATAATCAAGGTATTGACATTCTGCACGTCCACACCCGTCTCGATAATCGTGGTGCAGACCAGAATGTCGATCTCTCCCTCCATCAGCTCGCGCCAGACGGCACTCAGCTCCTCCTCACTCATGCGGCCGTGGGCCGTAGCCACGCGCGCCGCCGGCAGCAGCTGCGAGATCCGGTCG
>USLQ01000232.1 GCA_900555545.1 uncultured Oscillospiraceae bacterium
TTCTAAGACGGAGAAAAGAATGAAGCATGAATAATTCCTATCAACTGTTTGTCCATACGCCGCCGGTCAAGCTGTTTTTTATTGCGGCGCTGCCCGGGGCGATCAGTATGCTCGCCTCCTCCCTCTACGGCCTGCTCGACGGCGTCTTTGTGGGCCGGATCCTGGGGGAAACTTGTTTTGCGGCGATCAACCTTGCCTTTCCCTTTGTGGTTATCAACTTCTCCCTGGCGGATCTGATCGGCGTTGGTTCCGCCGTGCCGATCTCCATTGCACTGGGTAAAAAAGACAACGCGCAGGCCAACAACATCTTCACCTGCGCCTGCCTGATGATTGTGGCAACAGGATTTGCCATCGGAACGGTACTGTATGTTTCTGCTCCCGCTCTCCTCACCGTACTGGGGGCAGAGGGGGAACTGGCCGCACTGGCCGTACAGTATATGCGCGTCTATGCGGTCTGCTCACCGGTGACGACGATCATTTTTGCAATGGACAATTACCTGCGCATCTGCGGCCAGATCCGCCCCAGCATGTGGCTGAACATCTTTATGTCCGTTTTAACCGCCGTGCTGGAGTTCACGTTCCTCTATGTGTTCCGCTGGGGCATCTGGGGGGCCGCGCTCGCGACTTGCCTGGGGATGCTTGTATGCGCGCTGATCGCGTTCTATCCCTTCGCCCGCGGCAAGCTGCTGCTGCGCCTGTGCCGGCCGCATTTTACCGTACCGATGGTCCGTCAGATCCTCGCCTGCGGTGTGCCAAACTTTTTGAACAATATCGCCGGACGCATCACATCGATTGTGATGAATATGGCGCTGATCCGATTGGGCGGCGAGAGCGCCGTCTCCGTCTACGGTGTATTGATGTACGCGGGAGAAATCGTCCAACCGATGCTGTACGGTGTGTGCGACTCCCTCCAGCCCGCGGTTGGCTACAACTGGGGCGCTCGGAAATATAACCGGGTCAAGGCCATTGAAAAATGCTGCTTTGTGGCCGGAGCGGTCATCTCTATCTCACTATCCCTATGCGCGCTTGTCTTTCCGGCCCAGATCGTGGGATTATTTATCGGATCGGAAGATACCGCCTTAATCGAAATGGGCGCTTTCGCCATGCAGCTTTTCTGCCTCACCTACCTGACGCGCTGGTTCTCCTTTGCCACCCAGAGCTACATGACCGCCGTGGAAAAACCGTTGCCGGCATCGGTCATATCCGTATCCACAGCGCTCGTATTCCCCGTGCTGCTGCTCGCTGTACTCTGGCCACTGGGCCTGACCGGTATCTGGCTCAACTCCACCCTATCGGCCGTTCTTGCGGCAGCGCTCGCGGCGGTTATCCTGATCCGGTTCCGCCGCGAGATGCGTCAGAAAATGCAATAATAAGGATATCCGTTCTCCCGCAAACAGAGAGAGCGGATATCCTTTTCTGCTTTTCGCTTTTCAGTAAAGAGAGAGGTGTCGGACAGTGCTACAGCCTCCGCCACTATAAAAATGAGCGGTGCGACAGAGAAAATTTTTCCAGGCAGATATCATGATGGTCCCCTGCAAAATCCTGCGTACAGCAAAACGATTTGTATTCTCTTTTTGCGCCGTACTGTGGTATAATAAAATAAACACGCTTGATACGAGATAGGTGCACAAATCAGCCTGTACGGTTGATGATATGTCGCAATAAAATGCAATATTGGGAACAAAAGTTAAAACTGCTATTTTTTCGGACTGTCACTGTCATTTGCTGCTGACTGTACGCATAGCTATCATTAAACTGTTTCAAGTGGGACAGCCCTTATCAGGAAACGGTCATCATCCGTGTATTATGGGAGGAATGAATATGGACTACCAAAAAGAAAATTCTAAAATAATAGATAAATGGTGCTCGGAAGGATGGAAATATGGGCAGCTTATTTCCCACGAAGCGTACCAACGGGCCTTAGAGGGTAATTGGAATGTATGTTTGACTCCGACAAAATTTGTTCCTCATGAATGGTTCGGCGATTTAAAAGGAAAAAAGCTGTTGGGACTGGCCAGCGGTGGCGGACAGCAAATTCCGATTTTCAACGCGTTGGGGGCACAGTGCACGGTTTTGGACTATTCATCTAAGCAGTGCGAGAGTGAACATATGGTTGCGCAACGGGAAAATTACCATGTGGAGATCATACAGGCAGATATGACTCAAAAATTACCATTCCCGGACGAGACCTTTGATATCATCTTCCATCCAGTATCCAATTCCTATATTGAAAAGGTTGAGCCGGTTTTTCAAGAATGTTATCGTGTCTTAAAAAAGAATGGCATATTTCTTGGCGGATATGATATTGGAATTGATTACGCCTTTGACAATCGGAAAGGAAAAATAAGACATCCGTTGCCGTTCAATCCTCTGGCAGATCCGAAACTGTACAAGGAGTGCGTCAAAAATAATTTAGGGATTCAATTTTCACATACCATTGAGGAGCAAATCGGGGGGCAGTTACGGGCTGGATTTCAATTAACCCATTTGTACGAAGACACCGACGGAGAGGGGCTTTTACATGAATATAATATCCCCTCTTATATTGCAACGCGTTGTATAAAAATTAAAATTCAAAATTGTGGAAACCTGCATTTCCATGCTTGTTCTTATGTTCAATCGGAAGGATCGACAACGTGAAAGGAGTCGCGATCATGGCACAACATATCCGTGTAGTCGATTATAATCCACAATGGCCGCAGTTGTTCCGGCAGGAGGCGGAGAAAATCCGCGCGATCCTCGGGGACAACGCCGTGGCAATCCATCACATCGGCAGTACGGCTGTCCCGGGGCTCAAGGCCAAACCAATCATCGATATCCTGCCCGTAGTTCGGGAATTGGCGCCGGTCGATGCGCTGAATGGGCAATTCGAAGCGCTGGGATATGAATGTCTGGGCGAGTTCGGTATCCCGAGCCGCCGGTATTACCGCAAGGGCGGAGATGACCGCACCCATCAGATCCACCTCTTTTCTGCTCAGAGTGAAGCGGAGATCCGCCGCCATCTGGCATTCCGGGACTATCTGCGCAGCCATCCGCAGG
>USLQ01000233.1 GCA_900555545.1 uncultured Oscillospiraceae bacterium
TTACCTTCTTTACACCCTCCCGCGCGTGCCGACAAAAAAATCACAGGATATAGTACTATGAAAATCAATCAATACCGTATCTGACATTTTTATTAAAAACTTAAATTCAAGCGACTCTTTACCTTATTTCAAAATTTTGGTTCTACTATGTGCGGATATTTGGCGACAAACGGTAAAAAATAATGCGGTAAGCGATCCAAATGGGAGGTTTATACATGAAAAAACATCAGAGCGCCATTCAAAAAGCATGGCAAATCGCCGTCATCCTGCTGCTGAATCTGCTGATCATTTTCGCTGTCGCCCTGCCTGCGTCTTTGGCGGGAGGAGAAATCGACAGTGGGGAGGCTATTGAAGCCCTTTCCCAACTGGGTTCCCGCGGGGATGAAGTGCGGCGTGTACAGTCAAAACTGAAGGAGCTCGGATTTTACACCGGAAAAGTAGATGGAATCTATGGGACAAATACCCGGGACGCCGTCCGCTCCTTCCAGCGCAGTGTAGGAATCACAGCGGACGGTATCGCCGGGCAAAAGACTCTACTATTTCTCGGCCTGTCTGGCGGGGGATCCAGCAGCGGGACCGGTGGCTATTCCAGCAGTGATGTGCAAACGCTGGCCAAAACCATCTCCGCCGAGGCACGTGGAGAATCCTACGAGGGACAGGTTGCCGTAGGTGCCGTCATTCTCAACCGGGTAGAGCACTCCTCTTTTCCCGATACGATCAGCGGTGTCGTATATCAGCCTGGCGCCTTTTCCGCCGTGCGCGATATGAACTGGAGTCAGCCGGTTGCCGCCTCCGCCCAAAAAGCGGCGCAAGACGCTATCAATGGATGGGACCCTTCAGGTGGTGCACTATACTATTATAACCCTGCCAAAACATCTAACAAATGGATGCGCAGCCGCCCCGTGATCAAGACGATTGGCAATCATCTGTTCTGCAAGTAATATCTTCCCCTTTTTTTGTATTTGCAGTATAATAAATAAAATTGAAATCCGCGCTTTATACGCGGATACATATGGGAGGTTTTCGATTTGAGCAACGAAAAGCGTTCCACCAGAGGGAAGATCATCGCCGGTGTAATCGCTGCCCTGTTGATTTTGGCCCTGATCGCCGTGGGAGTCATAAAATTTATGCGCCCGACCCAGGACAAACTGGAGGGATACATGGGACTGGCCCACACTTCTGTTGATTCAGAGTTACCCCTGATGCAGTCCGATATCCACAACATTTTTTATACCATAGCGCTGGACGGTACCGTTACCTTTTACGAATACGACAATCAGGAGTTAAAGCAGATCGAACCTACGGGGTCGGTCGCCGTCGCGCCGCAGTGCAGCGGGGTCAAAATTCCAGCCACCATTTACTACGTTCAGCGTGACGATCAGATCACAGGATACGGGCTCTACTACCCGCCGGAAACAGGGGACGCCGTTTTGATGTATACATATTTCTTTTTTGATGTACGAGCCCTGCCGGACGGCTATCCCGATGAGGAAAACACCCAGTTCCTGCTGCTGATGGACAGTGATGCAAACGACCTGTACCTTCAGGATAAAACCTATGATGAATCCTTCTTCTTTCAGCCGTTCGAAGAGGAGATCGATAAGCGGACTGATTTTGATCACAACCAGTTTGTCAGCCAAGTCAACCGTATGCCCAGCTCTGAAGGGCGTCTCTGGAGCGACTTTGCCGTGTTCACGGAGGACGTGCTCGCGGGGGCAAAGGACGGGTGCACACTGTTTTTCAGCGGTCGGAAATATATGGATCAGGCAGAGGACCGCTGGGATCTATACCGCCGCTATGGCAGCAGCGGAGATATCCGGACCACCATCTACACCGATGTTGCAAACATGTACGCCTATGAAGATGAGAGCGGCCGGATCTATTACATGCGCAAAACAGAGACCGGATTTTCCGTGTATTGCAACGACAAATTGATTCGCGAATTCACCGGAGACTATGATACCGACTACCTGCGAGATGGGAATTATCTGCTGGATAAATATTCCGGCACTGTTATCAACCTGCTCACTGGAGAGGAAAACGCCCCGATGGGAGCGGACACATCTGATGCCGTTCTATTCCGAATGAGTCCGAACGGCAGTCGATGCATCATTGGGACGATGGCCGATGACAATCCTCAGGAGCAATCCCTCATCTTTGCCGATCTGTCCAGTGAATCGCATACAAATACAGCCGGATCTTATCTTTTTTCCGCCGCCAACGCAGAACTGGACTTTATCGACGAGGACAACTATTTCCACAACACGGTCTCCACGGAGGACGGCAGCACCTATGCCGGCCGGATTTTCAGCTTTGACAGCGTGGTCTCCGACCTAAAAGAGAAAGGCAGTGAAACAGCACAATGAATCCATCCTTTGAACTATCCCCTGTAAAGAGTGACGCTGATATCCACCGCACCGCTGAACTGGCTGATGAGATCTGGCACCAGCATTTCACTCCCATCATTGGGGCGGAACAGGTCGATTATATGCTTCGGAATCTCCAATCCTTTGAGCCGATGAAAGAACAGATTGAGAGCGGCTATGAATATTTCCTCCTGCGGGCCGATGGACAAGACGTGGGATATTCCGCCATTCACGCTGAAGACGGGCGTCTGTTCTTAAGCAAGCTGTACCTGCGCAGTTCCGTGCGTGGGAACGGATATGCCTCCCGCGTGCTCCAATATTACGAGGATCTCTGCCGGGCGCGCGGCCTGTCCGCCATCTGGCTGACCTGCAACCGCTTCAACGCCAACTCCCTTGGGATCTATGGCCACTGGGGATTCCAAAAAGTACGGGAAGAAAAGGCCGATATTGGCGGCGGATACTACATGGACGACTACATCATGGAGAAGCAAGTTCTCCCCAACAAATAAGACACGAGAGGTTAATCATGCAGGATACAACACGAAAAGAGCACCCGGCAGACGATTACATTTTAAGGGTCACAGCGGCAGACGGGATGATCCGAGCCTTTTTGGCCAATACGCGCAGGACGGTTTACACGGCATCGGAGCTGCACCATACATCGGCGG
>USLQ01000234.1 GCA_900555545.1 uncultured Oscillospiraceae bacterium
CTGCCCCTCCCACATACGGACGGTGTTCGGCTTGGTGCGCAGGTTCATGGTAAAGACGAACAACACCGTGGTACCCATCAGCACCACACTGAACACGCAGGCCAGTACGCGCTGCAATGTGATCTTTTTCACGACAAAACGCACGCACAGGATAATAGCCAATAACGCGAGCGCCGATGGAAGCATAATCAGCAAATTCCCGAGTAGGCGGGTACCAAAGTTCCCCGCACCGGTCAACCAAGGGTGTTCCGCCGAGGAGAATCCGGCCAGCCCGGATGTAAAGGCGCCAAAGCCGGCATCTGCCCCCATGATAACTGCATAGGAGATGATCCCGAGAAAGGAGACCGCATAGCCAATGGCGGTAAATAAGTATAATCTCTTCTTAATCATCAGCCCCAGGAAAATGACTGCGGAGGTAATGCAGCAATAGATCGTACAGATCAGCGCCACCAGATTCAGGCGTGTGATCCACATGGCGATAAACATTGCAATGCCCAATACAAGCATTACGATTGGGAAAACCTTTTTCTCCCGGTCCAGTTCAATTCTCTTTTTCACTTTCTTTCCCCCTATTCTCTTTGGTATTAAAAACATTGTAACACAATGATATCCCTTATTCAATCGTCATATTTTCGAGAAACCGCCCACGGAATTGGTTCCCAATTGGATTCTGAAACACTGGCGTTCCTTCAGCGCACAGTATCCCTTTGAGCAAAAAATAAAAAGATCATCGGATCCGATAAAATCCGTCATATCTCCCAGTGCCGCCGTCATATAATGAGTCATGCAAAAATTCAAGAAAGTAAGGACGGTATTCATGGACAACACAGCACTTTCCCAGCACAACACCAGCGAAAGCCCGCTTTCCCTCATCCGAAAAAAATCATCTCCCGAGTCCAGTCTGATTGAGCTGCCGGAAAAAGAATTGACCATCCGGCAAAACCTCACCTACTTCAGCCGGCGCTTCTCATCCAGCAGCGTTGAGCTGGAAAAAAGGATCGGATACATATGCAAAGTATTAAACCTTTATGGGTTTATAGACCACAAATATGCAGCCTGCTCGGTCACGGAAAAGTTCCTCGCACAGCGGGCACAGGAGTGGATCGACAGCGAAACAGAAATTTAAATCATTTCCGCATGCGGGCCCTTTTCCAGAAGGAATGGGGCCCGCATTTTAAAATCGGCCTGTTTATATGCGCTGCACGCGTACATTGATCGTATGATCCCCGTGGAGCTGCACCCCGCCCAGGTCAGGATCCATCATCATCACCCCGCGCCGGATAATATCCTTGCCATATTTACCACGGAGTTCATCCACCACATATTCCAGGCGTTCGTGCCGCTGGGCGGAGGCAATCTCCGGTATCAGCGACAGCTGCACTCCATTGGAATGTTCCAAGGAGGCCGCTGTGATTCCCAGGCTTCGGACCCGTTCCGGGGGTCGGCTCTCCCGAAAGAGGTCGTAAGCACGCCGGAAAAGCACCTCAGATGAGCAGGTCGGCGTCTCCAGACGTCCCTGCCGCTCGTAGGATGCCAAATCCGTATCCCGCACGTGGAGCTTGACGGACATACAGACCAGCCCGTGCTCACGCAGGCGCTGTGCCACGCACTCGCTGAGCGCATAGAGGGTGATTCGGATATCGCGATCTGTGACAAGATCGCGCGGGGCAGTGGTACTGTTGCCAATGCTCTTGATCTCTTCCCGGTTGCCTACACGCTGGACGGGTGAATAATCGAGTCCGTTGGCAAAACGCCAGAGCTTTTGCCCGGTGACACCGAGGACTGTTGTGAGGAAATGTGGATCCGCCTGTGCCAGATCCCCAATGGTATTGATCGCGTACTTTTGCAGTTTACGTGTGGTGGCTTGGCCTACATAGAGCAACTCCCCCGCAGGTAATCCCCAGATTTTCCTTCGGAAGTTTTCCGACGAGATCACAGTCACAGCGTCCGGCTTGCGCAGGTCCGAACCGAGCTTGGCAAAGATTTTGTTGAACGATACGCCCACGGACACCGTCACCCCCAGCTCCCGCCGGATGCGTGCCCGAATATCCTCCGCAATCTTACGTCCCGTTCCACAGACGTTCTGGCTCCCCGTCACATCCAGCCAGCACTCGTCGATCCCAAAGCTCTCCACCTGATCCGTATAATCCTGATAGATCCGGCGCGCCTGGGCGGAAAATTCGGCATATTGCTCGAATTCCGGCGGAACAACAACGGCATCTGGACACTTTCGCAGCGCCTGCCAAAGTGGTTCCGCCGTACGCACCCCACACGCCTTGGCCCGCATGTTTTTGGCCAAAACGATTCCGTGGCGCCGCTCCGGGTCTCCACCCACGATCACGGCGTGCTCACGCAATTCCGGATGCAGACGGCAGGCGACTGAGGCGTAAAAATTATTCAAATCCGAATGCAGAATCACACGCTCCATATCCGTCTCTCCCAACAAGAACATTTGTTTTAATATCATCTTAGCACATTTGTTCTGTTTTATCAAGAAGAAACCCAATGAAATCCTTTTGGTAATTTTTTCCGGACATAGGAACAGCGCACCGGGAAAACCGGCGCGCTGTTAAATGTTACCGCATTAGGCACGGTCACGTGCAGCTGAATTTTTCTCTTTCGGGGCGGACGATTTATCCCCACTCCTCTCGCCCTGTTCGTCCTTGATGGGTGCAGGTTTCCGCAACAACTGCACTTCGCTGCGGTCAAAGGCACGCGGTGGGGCGTCCTCATTCTTATCCAGCCGCACTTTCACCACCCCGCTGATCAGGGAGACATCCGTCACAACACCGCGCCCTTCCGGCGTAGTGACCTGAGCGCCGGTGCGCGGGGTGATCTTGAGCAGATAGTCGTAGGCGCTCTGCTCATATTTGAGACAGCACATCAGCCTGCCGCACGCGCCGCTGATCTTGGTGGGGTTTAAAGACAACCCCTGTTCCTTGGCCATCTTGATCGATACGGGGTGAAAATCCCCCAAGAACGAACAGCAACAGAAGGGGCGGCCG
>USLQ01000235.1 GCA_900555545.1 uncultured Oscillospiraceae bacterium
CCCGCCTGCCGTTTGAGTTGTTCGGCATCCCAGAATTCCCCCAGATTCAGGATCTCCTCCACTGCTCCCGGGAATTTAGGATCCATGGCGTGGGGGGCAGTTCCGTCCAGAATACAGGTGTGCAATTCCGGCATACGGATGGCGTCAAGAGAGGCGGGATCGGAGGAGCAGTTCAACCGCTCCACAAAGACGCCCTCCCGTTCCACGCCGGCGGCGACCTTTTTCATCAGCCCGGATTTTCCGGTCCCCGGACCACCCTTGATGATATACACATTCCAGTCGCCGTACGCATCGTACAGCCCGTCAAACAGGGAGACAAATCCTCCCGGCGTGTTCGCTCCGGCGAAAAATGAGACCTGCTTATCGCTCATTGCAATCCCTCCAAATTGATGGCCGCGCCGCTGGGCGCGTTTCTAATGCCAGTTTATTCGAAAAGCGGGGGATTGCTACCCAAGGGAGCGGCGAATCAGTATTTTTCCGCGATCATTTTCATCCTGCCTGATTTTGTTGTCCCTTCCAGCGACTTGATTTTACACTTTCCCTTACCGCGCAGGGTGATCGTGTCCCCGGCGGAGAGCAGCTTTTCCGGCTTGGCGATGGGGATGGAATTGACGAATACGATGCCGCGTGATACGGCCTCGGCGGCAAGCGATCGGGAGAGCCCAAAACAGCTGGAGAGTACGGCGTCAACCCGCGGAGACTTTACACTGATAAAAATTTCTTTCCCAGCCTGCACGGCTATTTTCAGGGTGTTGATTTCCTCCACTGTACAGCGCAGCGTCGCGCGCCCGGCGGAGGTGAAGTGCTCGGCCAGATAGGGCGCAATCTGACGCAGTGCAAGGATATCGCAGCCATCTTCTGATACCAGCAGGTCGCCGATCATTTCCCGCTTGACGCCCAGACCCAGCAGCGCGCCCAGATAGTCCCGGTGCGTCAGTGTGCTGAATGCGTCCTTGCGCACTCGGATCACGCAGAGCGGGCAGTCCTCCGGATCCTGCCGGAAATATGTATCCAGCTCCGCGGCATCGGCCGCCCAGGATGCAGACTGTCCGTTCAGCGTCCAGATATCCGCCATAAAAGAAACAGCCCGGGTAAAGGTGTTCAGTACGCGCGATTTGCTCCGCGTCGGCGCGCTGCGCCGGGGTCAAAAAGTGTGTGTGGGTTAACCGGTATTCCATATCCCGGGTACGGGCGCGGTCTAGTAACATACCGTGGATTAAGGAAAAATCGTCCATGTTATTCTCCTTGAATAAAAATTGTTAATAATTAATTATTTTTATATTGATTATTAATGTGATTTGCTGTAAAATAAATATGGTAAAAGAAAAACACATATAATTGTAATGATGGTAAGGAGTTGTTGTAAGATGAAGAAAAACTACAGATTAATTCCGATACTTATTGCATCTTTTATGGGGATTTCTCTTTTGTAATTTCCTGCAATGGGTCGGGAGACGGAAGCAGAAGAATTGATTTGAGATTCGATTCAAGTGTATAGCACAAAATACCAAGAAGAAAAAGTAGTTGATAAAGGCTACTTGGTTCGTAAAGGCGTATTGAATAGTACAGAAAGTACCGAGTTGGATGAAGAAATCGCTTGTGCCTTGGATGTTTGCGAACCCGGAAGTGCAATGTATAAACAAATTTGTTCAATGTTGTCACAGGGAGATCGCCTAACGCTCTCTTCAAAGTACTTAAAATACGATGAGAAATCAGGAAAAGCCATACCAGTCAGTAAAGAGGAAGCTCTTATTAAATCCAGATTGGCGAATGATAATAGAGAGTCGGAGTTGATGCAGTCTATGTATCATTCGTCTGTCAATGCAAAATCGCTTTCTGCACGATCACTTGTTGGTGATACAACTGAAAAAATTTCGTCAGACGGTTATATGAAATTTACGATCGGATATCTGGGTAATTCAGAGACGGCAACATATGGTTTTAGTGGCATGGCAGAATGGCTTTCAATGCCGTCAAAGCGGAGCAAAAATGCTGTTTCATTGCAGTGTTCGCTTCTTTCTTGGGAGAATGAGTATAGCGCGGAAGTTGAGTATGATGAAGAAATCTATAGTGCGGTGAATAATACTACAACGACTGAACACAAAGATTATTATCTTGACCCTAATAGTGTTCAAGTGCCGGAGGGCGGATTCTATTTTACGCACCGCTTGCCAGCTGATTATGTGTCATCGACATATTGGATGAAATATTCCAACTACACAATCACAATTACTGGAGGCGGAGTTCTTACACAGCCAACGGTAACGAAAAATTTTAATGTATATATGAACTATTCACATACTGCGAAAAGTTTTCTTGATATATCGCTTTCGTGGAGTTTTGGCCCAATCGGTGTATCGCTGAATGAAAATTTGTTTACCGAAGGAACCGATTATTCTCACCAGATTCCGATTACACGCTAAGGAGTGAAAATTGATATGAAAGATCAACCATCTTCCATCTCACCAGAGGAGAAACTTCTGACCGAAGCGGAGCGGGAGGAACTTGAAAACCGGAACCCACACCTGTGGGGGACGTTAAGCATCATTCTGCCACCCGTGCTGCTGATTGTAGGCATTTTTGCCAGTGCATTTTTGCTAAATATTGCCGGTGCGCTTGGCGGGACAGGAGGGCTGGATGTGCTTCTCGTCTTGACAGTGATCGCCGGTTTCACCCTGGTTACGTACTTTGGCGTTCGGGTGGTGCGGGCGGAGTACTCAGCTCGCGCCCAATACAAGATCCTCTGCGCCAAGCTGGATCGCATTGAGAAGCGTCTCGTCCAGCAGGAGCAGGCGCCAACAGAAGAAGTACCCAAGGCGTAAATGCAAGGAGTATTTGAACGAAACGCTCTGATACTCAGTTGTTCATTAACATAATAAAAGCGTTCCCTCATGATTCCAGAATTTCAAATCCAAGATCCTGTGTGATAAGTTCCGGGGATGCACCCGGCGTGTTGTAATAGTAGACCAGCTTCACATAGGCGG
>USLQ01000236.1 GCA_900555545.1 uncultured Oscillospiraceae bacterium
CCGGACTCCCGTAATTCACGCAGGCAGCTGCCGATCAGTTCGCGTGCGGACTCAATCTCCTGAGCTGTGGTTACAAGCGGCAGCATGATTTTCAGATTTCCGTACGACGACGCGCGCAAGATGGCGCGAATCTGCCGCTTAAACAGCTCCGGGTTATCCAGACAGTAGCGAATTGCCCGATGCCCCAGGAAGGGATTATCCTCCTTTTTGATGGAAAGGTAGGGGATCTCCTTATCCCCTCCAATATCGAGCGTCCGGATAATAACCTCCCTCCCATTCATCGCCTTGGCGACAGTGGCGTAGGCCTCAAACTGCTCCTCCTCCGAGGGCTCCGATGCGCGATCCATAAACAGGAATTCCGTGCGGAAGAGGCCGATCCCCTCGCCGCCGTTCTGCACCACGGATTGTACGTCTTCCGGACGGGCGATATTGCCGTAGACGGCCTTTGAGATGCCGTTTGCCGTCGCTGTAGGAAGGCTGCAGAACACCAAAAGGCCCTCTTTTTCCTCTTCCCACTGGGTTTGACGCGCGCGGTACGCTGTTACGGTGTTTTCGTCGGGTTCCGTTACAATTTTACCCTGAAAGCCATCTACAATCAGTTTATCCCCGTCGTGGATGACGCTTGTCGCACTGGGGACGGACAAAACGGCCGGGATCCCCATCGCACGCGCCAGGATTGCGCTGTGGGATGTTACACCGCCCACTTCCGCCACGATCGCCTGCACATTCTCCTTTTTCAGGCGTCCGGTCATGGATGGCGTAAAGTCACGTGCCACCAGTACGGTCCCCGGCGGGACGGTGCTCAGATCGACATTGTTAATCCCCAGCAGGATGCGCAGCAGATCGTCGCGGATATCGCGGATATCGCTGACCCGTTGCCGCGTCAATTCGTCGTCGACCCCGGCAAACAGTTCCATGAACATATTACAGACCGTCTCCACAGCTGCCTCTGCGACCGCACCGCCGTCAATTTGCTCCTGCATCTGGGAAATCATAAACGGATCATGGATCATCTCGATATGTCCGCGCAGGATGGCCGCCTCATGCTCGCCAGTGCTCGCCTCCAGGGAGGTGGCGATTCCCTCCGTCCTTTGGCAGAACGTATTTACTGCCGTATTCAGGCGCGTCTTTTCCTCTTCCGCGCTCGTATAGGGGACGGCGCTGTAATCGAGCGCAGCCTCCCTGATGACGACGGCCGTGCCGATGCCGTAGCCGTCGCTTACTCCCGTTCCCTTCAGCATAAGCCGAATCCTCCTAACCGTCAAATGTATTGCGGTGGGGGGCAGCGCCCTTCAATGGACGCCGCCCGTACCGCTTTCCGTCAGGCCTCACCAAGCCCGGATTCAATCAGCTCCACCGCCTTGTCCAACATGGCCTGTTCGTCCTCGCCCTCACAGCGGACCTCGATCTCGCTGCCGCACTTGATACAGGCTGCCATGATGTTCATAATGCTCTTACCGTTGACATCCTTCTCATCCATGATCAGGTGGATATCGCTCTTAAATTTGGCCATTTCGCGTACAAAGTCGTTGGCCGGGCGCATGTGAAATCCCTGTTTGTTGATCACTTGAACTTTTTTGGATACCATTTAAGCTCTCTCCTTTTTTAATTTACTCTTTTTTTCGGATTTTCCTGTTCTGTTCTTTTTAAGCAGGGCCAGCATCAGCGCGCCGACGACCGAACCGGCCACCAGGGCGACGATATAGCCAAGCGGATTGTCCACCACGGCGAACACAAAGATGCCGCCGTGCGGTGCGGGACATGCGCAGCCAAACAGTGCCGTTACCAGACCAGCCACCGCCGAACCAACCATGCAGCTGGGGATGACGCGGAGCGGATCGGAAGCTGCGTAGGGGATCGCACCCTCTGTGATAAAGCACAACCCCATCAGATAGTTGACCGGGCCACTCTTGATCTCCTCCTGTGTCCACTTGCGCTTGTTGAAGGTAGTGGAGAGGGCGATGGCAATCGGAGGTACCATGCCGCCGATCATAACAGCCGCCATGATCCAGGTGTTGCCTGCGGCGACTGCCGCTGTACCGAACACATAGGCCGCCTTGTTGAACGGGCCGCCCATGTCCGTGGCCATCATAGCCGCCAGCACAATGGAGAGCAGGATTCTGGAAGTGGAGCCCAAATTGGTCAGCAACGTGGAAAGCCCCGTGTTGATCAGGCCGACAAACGGGTTGATGCAGAGCATGATCAGTCCGATCAGCGCCGTGCCGAGCAGGGGATAGATGAATACGGGCTTGATGCCGTCCATACTCTTGGGCATCCAGTTGAACGCCTTTTTCAGCAGGTTGACCAGTACACCGGCCACAAAACCGGCCAGCAGTGCGCCCAGGAATCCGGAGACTGCCGTGGAATCGCCCGTGGGGCTTGCCAGCGTGGCGCCTGTGGTAGCCAGATAGCCGCCGACGATACCGGGCAGCAGGCCGGGACGGTCTGCAATAGACTGTGCAATATACCCCGCCAGGATCGGAAGCATAAAGGAGAAGGCCGCCTGGCCGATCCAGTAGATCACCGCTGCCACGGGGTTTGTCTGGCCAAAGTTCGAGCCGACATCTGCGTTGCCTGCGATGGTATCGATCAGGAAACCGAGCGCAATCATCACACCGCCGCCCACAACGAATGGCAGCATATGAGAGACGCCGTTCATCAGGTGCTTATACAGCTTATGGGTGAAGCGCTCTTTTTCGACATCTTCGCCGTCGTCAATCTCCGCGCCGCCCTCAGCGTGATAGACTGGCGCCTTGCCGTCGACGATTTTCTGAATTAACTCCTCTGGCTTGTTAATACCTGCGGAGACGTTTGTTTTGAGCACGCGCTTACCGTCGAAACGCGCCATCTCCACGTTTTTGTCGGCCGCGATAATGATGCCGTCGCATTCCGCGATCTCTTTGCGGGTGAGTACGTTTTTCGCGCCGCCGGAGCCATTCGTTTCCGCCTTGAGTGTATAGCCCATTTTTTCGCCGGCCTTTT
>USLQ01000237.1 GCA_900555545.1 uncultured Oscillospiraceae bacterium
TTTGCGATCAGGTATGTGGTACGCAGGAGGAAGTCGTAGAGAAGAGCGATGTGGTCTTTGCCGCGCTTCCGCACGGACTTTCTCAGGAATTGGCAAAAGTATGTTATGATTCGGGAAAGGTCTTTATCGATCTGGGGGCGGATTTTCGCCTGGAAAACGAAAAGGACTATAAAGAGTGGTATGGGGGGGATTATCTCTACCCGGAATTGTACGAACAGGCAGTGTATGCACTGCCAGAACTCTTTCGCGACCAAATCCGAGGGAAAAAGATTATCGCAAATCCCGGTTGTTATACGACGGCGGTTCCGTTGGCGTTGGCGCCGGCTCTGCGCAAAGGGTACATTTCTACGGAGGGAATCCTTGCGGATTGTAAATCCGGCGTTACGGGCGCCGGGCGTAAGTTGACCCAGAATACGCATTATCCAGAGCTGAACGAGGGCTTCTCCGCTTATAAGGTGGCGGCACACCGGCATACGCCGGAGATGGAGCAGAGCCTATCCCATGTGGCGGGCGGGACGCCGGTCAAGCTGACGTTTGTGCCGCACTTGCTCCCCGTCAACCGTGGAATCCTGGCCACCTGTTATGCAAAGCTTCAAACGGAGAGTTCTTTAAAAGAGATCCGGGAGGCGTACGAGGAACAATACAGCGGGGAAACATTTATCCGTTTGTTGCCCGAGGGGCGTGTGGCAGATATTAAAAATGTGCGCTATTCCAATTACTGCGACATCTCCCTGCACTTGGATCAGCGTACCAACACCTTTATTGCCATTTCAGCCATCGATAATATGGTGAAGGGCGCTGCGGGACAGGCTATCCAGAATATGAATCTGGCGTTTGGACTGGATGAAACCAGCGGCCTGATGCTGATACCGCCGGCATTTTAAGGGCGGCAATCCATTTTTAGGAGCGAATGAATCATGCAAGCGATTTCCATTGAAGGCGGTGTGACCGCCGCACAGGGGTTCCTGGCATCCGGCATGTACTGTGGAATCCGTAAAAATAAAAGTAAGCCCGATCTGGCGTTGATCTATTCCAAGGTTCCATGTGCTGCTGCTGCAGTATACACGCAGAATCTGGTCAAAGGGGCGCCGATTCAAGTGACGCGCCGCAACATTGCGGACGGCATCGCCCAGGCGGTGATCTGCAACTCCGGAAACGCCAATACCTGCAATGCGGACGGCGAGCAGAAGGCGCAGATGATGTGTGAGGCTGCTGCAAAGGTGTTGCATTTACAGCCCGAGGATGTGGTGGTCGCATCCACGGGCGTGATCGGCCAAGTGCTGCCGATCGAACCGATCTTGGAAGCCGCGCCAAAGCTGGCAGAAATGCTCTCGGAGGATGGCTCCGCAGCAGCGGCCAAGGCAATTATGACGACGGATACGGTGGTCAAAGAGGTGGCGGCAGAGGTTGTCATCCATGGTAAGAAAATCCGTATGGGCGGGATTGCGAAAGGGTCCGGTATGATTCATCCCAATATGGCGACCATGCTGTGCTTCCTGACGACGGACGCAAACATCGCTCCGGCCGTTTTGGATCAGGCACTGCGTTTGGCGGTGAAGGATAGTTTCAACATGGTCAGTATTGATGGGGATACCTCGACCAATGACATGACAGCGATTTTGGCCAATGGCCTGGCGGGGAACGACCCGATTGAAGAGGATACGGAAGCGTTTGCAGTCTTTACAGAGACATTGCGCGAGATGTGCGTCCGTTTAGCGCGCATGGTGGCAAAGGACGGCGAAGGCGCAACGAAGCTCCTGGTCTGCAATGTGACTGGCGCCGCTTCGGATGCAGATGCACGTACAGTGGCCAAGGGCGTGATCTGTTCCAGTCTGTTGAAGGCGGCCATGTTTGGTGCGGATGCCAATTGGGGGCGTGTTCTCTGCGCTATCGGCTATTCCGGCGCGCCGGTGGACATTCACCGGGTGGACGTCGGTTTTGCTTCCAAGGCGGGGAGAATCGATGTATGCGTAAATGGCGCGGGCATTCCCTTTGACGAGGAGATGGCAAAGAAGGTCCTGAGCGAGGATGAAATTGACATCCTTGTTACGCTGCACGACGGAGATGCAGGAGCTTCGGCTTTTGGCTGTGATCTGACGTATGATTACGTGAAGATCAACGGAGATTACCGCACCTGACCCTGAGGAGGAAAACTAGGTCAGACAGAACCCCGGTATTGCATGGTTTTTAACCGGATGCATACCAGTATGGAGGAGACATCGACTATGAGAATATCGACCGCCGAGCGGGCAAAGGTGCTCGTGCAGGCATTGCCTTATATCCAAAAATACGCGGGAAAGACCGTGGTCGTCAAATATGGTGGGAACGCGATGATAAACGACGACTTGAAGGACGCCGTGATGAGCGACATCGTTTTGATGCAGCTCGTGGGCATCAATGTGGTGTTGGTGCACGGCGGCGGGCCGGAGATCAGTTCCATGCTGAAAAAAATCGGCAAGGAAAGTCAATTTGTCGGCGGGATGCGCGTCACGGATGAGGAGACGATCGACATTGTGCAGATGGTCCTCGCTGGAAAGGTCAACAAAGATTTGGTGCAGCTTTTGGAGCACCACGGTGGCCGGGCAGTTGGGCTGTGTGGATTGGACGGCGGTATGTTGACAGCGGAGAAGTTGCGCTCCAACGAGGGGGATCTCGGGTATGTGGGGCGGATTGTGGACGTAAACACAGGCATCATTATGGACGCTGCGCGCAATGGCTATGTACCGATCATATCCACGGTGGCGGGCGGCGCGAACGGGGAAGTGTTCAACATAAACGCCGATGTAGCAGCGGCCCGCATTGCGGCAAAGTTGGATGCGATCAAATTGATTTTGATGACGGATATACGCGGCTTACTGCGTGATAAGGACGATGAAAATACGTTGATCCCGGTTATCAATGTAAGCGAGGTACCCAGCCTCAAAAACCAAGGCATCATCAGCGGGGGGATGATCCCGAAAATTGATTGCTGTGTGGAGGCAG
>USLQ01000238.1 GCA_900555545.1 uncultured Oscillospiraceae bacterium
CCGCCCCGGTGGCTATCGCAATTTCTTTTGCAGCATGGGCAGTCACACCGCTTGCCGAAAAATAGGCCACCAATATTTTTCCGCTCATGATAAACTCTCCTTCAAAATTTTTACGATTTCATCGCGATCCAGTACCTTGTATCCGCCGTTCATAATCAGTGTTCCGTCGGCAATACCATCGATCATCTCCGGTGTGGCCCCGAGGTCGGAAATGTTCATCACTAGTCCAAGCTCGCGCATCCAGCTTTCCATAGCGGCCAGGCCCTCGTGAGCGATCAGCTCATCGGTCTTGCCGGCCGGATCCACATCCCATACATTGATGGCAAAGCGCTTGAATTTTTGCACGCCGTAGGGCAGGATGTGCCGGTAATAGGGCAGGGAGACGGCGGCAAGCGTCATCCCGTGGGTCGCGTTGGTATAGGCGCCCACCGACTGGCCGAGCATATGCACCATCCAGTCCGTAGACTTCCCGCGGGAAACAAGCGTGTTCAGCGCCCAGGTCGCCGCCCACATGATGTTGCTGCGGGCCTCATAGTTCTGCGGGTCCTGATTGGCGATACGGCTCGCATGGATGACGGAGCGCATCAGTCCCTCGCTGATGTAGTCGCTCACATTGTCGTCCTCCCCGGAGAAATACTGCTCACAGATGTGGTTAAAGATATCATAGATGCCGGAAACCATTTGATCATGCGGCAGTGTCAGGGTGAACTTTGGGTTCAGGATGGCGAATTTTGGCATGATTTTTTCATCGGCAAAAACGTGCCCAATCTTTCGGTGCGTGTGCGGATTGGTGATCACCGATCCGGCATTCATCTCCGATCCCGTTCCCACCATGGTCAGCACACAGCCGACGGGCAGCGTCTCACAGTCCGGTTCCTCAAAGCGGATATAATACTTTTCCCACGGGTTTTCGGAGCAGTTGACGGAGACAGAGACGGCTTTGGCATAGTCGCACACCGATCCGCCGCCGACGGCCAACAGAAAATCTGCCTGATGTTTCCGGGCGATTTCAATACCCTCGTAGAGCTTATCTACCGTGGGATTGGGCATGACGCCGGCAATCTCCGCCACATTCTTGCCGTTTGCGTTCAGGATCTTTACCACCGAATCATAAATGCCGTTCTTTTTGATGGAGCCGCCGCCATAGATCAGTACGACGTTTTTGCCGTACTTGGGCAGTTCGGTGTTCAAAAAATTCAAGGAATCCTCGCCAAAATATAGCTTGGTGGGATTGCAATACGAAAAATTACCAATCATCATGAGTTCCTCCAGTCTTTCCAAAAAATAGAGAGAAGTGTTCTGACACGCTGTCAGCAATTATAGTGTAACACCATTCTGACATTGTGTCAATATGCAAATTGGTTTTTTGTTTTGAACCCGTTTATCTGCCGGTACGCAAAAGAAATCATCGCCGGATACAGTCGCTGAGTTTTGGATTGACAAACCGTGCCGGGAATGGTACGATAATAATGCTTTAACCGGGGATTCCCCGGTGGTAAAGGAGAACAAGATGGATGTTTTATTATCAGTATTGCAAAGTCACCCGTAAAAGTTGCTCCCGCACTGGAATAGCCGATGAAGCATTGCGCGGAGCTGGACGATAAAAATTCATCGGCACAGGGAACCTGCGCGATAGGTGGCGGGTTTTGCCGTGCCGTCCTCTTTGGGATTTTTACGCACCGCAGGCAGTGTTTCTTTATGCCCGCCCATCAATATTCAAAAAACGATAAGGATGGAATCATCATGAGTGTATTAGAAGTAACTGGCCTGACCCATACCTTTGGGGATAAGGCTTTGTATAAGGATGCGGAATTCACCCTGTTCCAGGGAGAGCATATGGGGATTGTCGGCCAGAACGGCGCCGGCAAATCCACTTTGATTAAGATTATGACCGGTGAGGTCGTCCCGGATAAGGGGCTTTTAAAGTGGCACCCGGGCGTCCGCGTGGGCGAATTGAACCAGTACGCACAGACGGACGGCCACTACACAATCCGGCAGTTTTTACAGTCCGCATTCCAGGATCTGTTTGACGCACAGGAAAAGGTGGAGGCCCTGTATGAAAAGGCGGCTGTGGACGGTGACGAACAGGCTATGAACGAGGCCGCCGAATTGCAGGAACTGCTTGAGGCGAAGGACTTTTATTCCGTGGAGAGCGAGATCGCCAAGCTGGAAAACGGCCTGGGCATCACGGCACTGGGGGTGGACACGCCACTCGAGGAGCTCAGCGGCGGCCAGCGCGCCAAGGTCATCCTCGCCAAGCTCCTGCTTGAAAAGGCGGATGTCCTGCTGCTTGACGAGCCCACCAACTTCCTCGACCGGGAGCACATCGCCTGGCTGACGGATTATTTAAAGGCGTTCAAGGGTGCGTTTGCCGTTGTCTCGCACGACTATGACTTCCTGGAGAATATCTGCACCAGCATCTGTGATGTGGAATTCCAGACGATCAAAAAGTACCACGGTACGTTTTCGGACTTCCTCAAGCAGAAAGGCCAGCTGCGGGAGGACTATATCCGCCAGTATCAGGCACAGCAGAAAAAGATCGAGCAGACGGAGGAGTTCATCCGCCGGAACAAGGCGGGGATCAAGTCCAAGATGGCGCGCGGCCGCCAGAAACAGCTCGACCGCATGGAGCGCCTGGAGGCACCCACCTTTACCACCAAGCCGCACATCGACTTCAAGTGGACGCCCCTGACCTCCCCAACCTCCCTGCGCGTACAGGATTTACAGGTTGGGTATTCGGACGCGATCCTGCCCAAACTGAACTTCTCCGTGGCCACGGGGCAAAAGCTTGTGATCACGGGCTTTAATGGTATTGGCAAGTCCACGCTCATCAAGACGCTCATGGGGCTGATCCCAGCTATTGGCGGCCGGTACCAGTTTGCGCCCGGGATCTCTATCGGCTACTATGAGCAGGATTTGCGCTGGGAGCGGGCCAACCGCACCCCCATGCAGGTGATCTCCGCCGCCTATCCCAATATG
>USLQ01000239.1 GCA_900555545.1 uncultured Oscillospiraceae bacterium
CAATACAGTCGCCGGACTCCGCCAGCAGGGCGCCGCTCTCGTTATAGCTGGACGAGCCAAGCCAGATGTTCCCCCGCCCCTCCGGGATGCCATTTCTTTCCCGCAGGGCAATCCCATCCCGCTCGTGGGTGAAAGAACCGAGGATTCGCTCTGCAAAACCGAGCATCATGGGGTCAATATACCGCGGATCCCCCGACATCCGGTACAGCCTGACAAGCGTCTCCACCAGTTCGTATTGAGCGGTCAGTTCCCGGACAAACCGCCGATGGTTTGGGGTATCCAGGTAATAGATGCTCCCGTCAAAGTTCAGCGCCCACGGTGCATATCCGTCTGTCTCCTGGCCCGCGCCCGCGATAAAAGCGCGCAGCATCTGATAATTTTCCTCATGATAGCCCATCAATTCCGCCCCAGGCGCCTGATGGACAAAATCCCGGATGTAAAAGGCGGTGCGGTCGTGGTAGCCCGCCCAGTAGGACGGAATGTAGTCCCGAGGGATCGTCCAGGAAGGCCCCAGCTTTCGTGTTGTCCGGCTGCGGGAAGAAAAACGGCCGGATGGGCCGTACCACTTGCCGCCATCCCCCCGGTTGACCGGCCCCTGTTTTGTCCCAGTCATGACAAACGTTGCTGCCTTTTCCTGCGCCCAGGCTGCCAACTCTGTCAAATATGGATTCCTGCTGATGATCTCCATTTTGGATTTCTCCTTTATTCTCCGGCAATGATCTCTGCCTTTCGATCCTCCTCGGCAGCGCGCACCTTGAGATCCTCGATCATCATCTGCTGCTTTTTCTCCGTCATATCATAGAAGAGGATCGGGATAACTGCCGCCACACAGCTGATAACACTGATAATGATCATCACATTAAAAATTGGCGTGCGCACCGCCTCCTGATAGAGGACGGTATAGTCATTTCCCAGACCATAGTGCTCATAAAACCACGGTAGAATCAAATTTAGACCCATCGTGGCGCCCGTAAGCAGCATACCACTGAACTGCGTGATAAAGCCCTCCAGCCGCTTACCGGTTTTCCACTGCTGGTAGTCAAATACATCCGCCGTCATGGCAGAGCCCATGACGCCGTCCCCACCGATGCAGACATTGGCAAAATACAGGCACCCTAGGAATAGAACCGGGCTTTTGGTTGTGACGAGCATAAGCCCCGCAAACACCGCACGCAGCAAATTGAACCAGATCAAGGATTTACGCTTGCCCAGTTTTTTGGCAAAGAATGGAGCCAGCAGCATTCCGGGCACAGAGGCCGTACCAAGCACCGCATTCATCACGCCAAGCATGGCCTCGCTGTCCATTGCATAAATGCAGTACCATGACAGGATGCTGCCAATGGAACCTTTCAGCGCGCCCAAAACATTATAGAGTGTCATGAGCCAAAAATATTTATTACTCTTGATCTCGGAAATCCCATCCACAAACCGGACATGCGCCACATAATTCTTTGGGACGACAATCTTCTCCTCCGTACCATGGAAGGTCCAGAAGCTCAGGACGATCCCAAAAATTGAAAAGATCGGGAAGAGCACCCGATAGGACACAAATCCGGTCATACCGCCCTCAAACAGGCCGGCAAATATGGGGAAAAAGAGATTGACAATCGATGGCCCCAAGCTGTAGATGAACTGGCTGATAGACAGCAGCGAGGTGCGCTCCTCCCCATTGGGCGTGAGCACCTGTGCCAGGCTTGTAAAGGCGAGCGCATACAGCGATTGAAAAATCATCAGCAGCGCATAGACAAGGCTGAGCAATACGCACTTCACTGTGTAGTTGATGGAGTTTGGAATAAACGCCATTACAATGAGCAGCACCGACGTGGGAACACCGGTAAACAGTAAATATGGGCGGAACTTGCCCCATTTGGTATTGGTATTGTCCACCAGCATACTGATAAAAGGCATCTTGACAAGATTCAAGATGCTCATCACCAATGACATGATCGCCAGATCCATGGGGGCAATCCCATAGGCAGAGCCGAGCAGCAGGCAGTTCGCCGAAAGCCCGACATATCCAAAGAGCGAGTTGATCGTGTTCACACCGATCCCACCGACAGAGTATGCAACAAATTCATGATAGGGGGATATATTTCCCCTCGGGCGGCGTTCTCCAGTGTGATTTGACATCGCCGACAACGTTTGAAAAATTGAGCCTTTTGTCTTTTTTCATCTTGATTCCTCCATCAATCGTTCTGATCGGCCGCGCCCTGCGGGTAGATCCTGCCATTGCTCACCCGGAAGGTAAGCGTTTCCGGCCGACCATTCTGCCGGTACCGGATCCGCATGACATCCCGTCGGATATAGCCCGCGGAAATTATCTGTGCCCGCGCCCCGGACAAGATCTCACGCAACGCGCTTTCCTGTTCCTCGCCATATTCCGAGACGTTGTCGGAGCAGAAGAGCAGGCTCCCCATCAAGCTGTTTACCTTTGCCAGCAGGCGGCGCTTTTTCAAATTGAAATGGATATTGGTATCCCGCAGCAAAAAGACATCCGGATCATTTAAAAATGCGCGCCCATCCAGATGGCGGCGGAACACGGTATTGTCAATTGCGTTTGGAGTAGAGGCATTCTCCCGCCCATCAAACAGCTTGCGCCGCCAGGAAAGGCTCATATCGGCCCCTATCCTGCAAAAATCTGCCTTACCGAACGCCGGCATCATCGGCACGCCGCATGCGAGCATCATCCGGTCGCCCGTGAGCTGCCGCACCAGATCCATCGCGTCACACATCACTTCGCCGCGTGTTTTGTTGTGAATTGGCCGTACCGCAGCCGCGTAGAGGAAATCGAGCTTGAGCAGATCAAAACCCCATTCATTCAGTACAACGTCAAAAAGTTTTTGAAGATATTGGCGCACCTCATCCCGATAAATGTCCAATGCATAAAATCCGCCCCAGTTGCCGCCCGCAAGCCAAGGCTCCCCATCCTGGCCCCGGACAAACCAGTCCGGATGTTCCGCAAACAGCTTGGAATC
>USLQ01000240.1 GCA_900555545.1 uncultured Oscillospiraceae bacterium
GAGGAAAAAGGATGAAACGGATTACAGCTGCCATATTGGCGATCGTGCTGTTGGCTGCGCTCGCAGGGTGCAGTAAAGATGCGTCCGACGGCGAGGACGAGCCTGTTACCAACGGGTACCGCGCGATGATGGCCTCCAAGCAGAAGGAGGACGGATGGTATCTGACCTTCATATATAACTATGTGCCGGATGAAAATGGGAACCGCACCAATCCAAACTTCTTCTTTGACGGTATCAATTTAAAATACGACTATCTCCCTGATTTTCAGATTCGTTTGACCGATGGCAGCACCGGGGAGGTTTTGGATTACATAGAGCCGGATCTGTCGAATATCTGCCAAAATCCGGAATATAAAGTCATTCTTGATGCGATCAATAGCTATTTACTAAGTCGCCCGCTGACACCGGATCTCACGGTGGCGGAGCTGGACTTCTTTGAGGATAACAGCCTCTTCACCCGTCAGGATGTGGTGGAGCTGTACAACGAGGCGATCGCCAACGGTGAATGGACCCGGGGCGAATTCGACTGCATCAGCTCGGCTGGCCAGCAGGAGGACGGGATGATGGGCGGCTACCAGTGGCGCGTGAGCTATATGATGATGTATTCCAACCTGAGCCTGCTGAATATTGAGCTGATTTATGAGGATGGCCGCTATCTATCCGATATCCCGGAGGAGGAGCTGACAGCCGGGCAGCGTGAGCTCCGCGCGGCGATCGACGGTGTGGAGAAGAGCATGGTAGAGCAGCAGGACTTTTTGGGGATCGGCATCGACCCCAACACGGTGATTGACAATGTGGAATTTTCCCGGCTGTACCGTCTGCTTGAGGCCTTTGATGCGGAAAACCGGGCGGCGGAGAGCGCGGAGGCAGCTGCTCGCTGACCGCAGGCGCATAGACGCTCTGGGCGTCATGTGCAAAATCAGAAGGTGGGGGATCCAAGTTGAAGCTCACGATTGACCGGTTGACCAAACGTTTTGGGACCCAAACCGTTTTTGAAAATTTTTGCTGCGCCTTTCCCGAAACCGGCTTTTATCTGCTGCTGGGCGAGAGTGGCTGTGGGAAATCAACGCTGCTGAATATTTTGTCCGGAATGATTGATTTTGACGGCGGGACGATCACCATTGACGGGGAGGCGTACACCGGGCAGGTCGATTGGGACGCGATCAGCCAGACGGTCGCCTACATGACGCAGGATGCATACTGGATCGACTATTTGACGATTGGAGAACAGCTTGAGCTGACGGGAAGCACCGAGGATGAGATCCGCGTCTGCCTTCGGCGTTTTGGCCTGCAGGACTATTATTCGCGCTATTTTAACACCCTCAGCGGGGGTCAGAAGCAGCGTGCAATGATCGCCCAGGCGATTTTGCAGCACAAGCGGATCCTCCTCCTCGACGAGCCAACCGCATCCCTGGATGAGGAAAATAAGCACATGGTTTTTCAGGCCCTGCAAGAGCTCCGGGATCAGGTGCTC
Organism: uncultured Oscillospiraceae bacterium; assembly: GCA_900555545.1. Taxonomy (GTDB): domain Bacteria; phylum Bacillota; class Clostridia; order Oscillospirales; family Acutalibacteraceae; genus Onthovicinus. Next base: position 1,475 of record USLQ01000240.1, read on the forward strand.
ATCCTGTGCAGTTCCCATGATGAGGCCGCACGGGAGTACTGTACCGCTGTGCTGGATTTTACCAATCTATCGCAGTCCGCAGCGGAAATATCGGGGCTGGAACGTGATGCGAACAGTGAAAACAGTTCATGCGGCGCAACAAGAGTAAAGCGGCGCCTTTTTCCCTACTATAAAAAATGGTTCCGCTATCCGGGGCGTGAAAAAAAGTCCTCCCGCAGCATGGTTGCAGTCTATGTGCTGGTATTTTTGGCGCTTTTTCTCGCCGATATCCCACCAAGCAAGATAGAGGCCAATATGGAGTATATGTATCGGATCAATCACTGTGCCGCAACGGTCTCGGATGGGGGAGCGGCACTGATGCAGGCCTTGGATGGGAATGAGGATCTGGTGGAGGTGGTCATGGCCTATAATGGTTCCTCGCCGGATGATGATGTGAACGGACAATCATATGATAACCTCTATAATACCATACCGGCGTCAGCCGATGCGTTCCGGCTATCGGACCGGTTGGCTGCGGGAACTTATTTTACAGGGCCGGATCAGGTGATTTTGCCCTATCGGATGGCCTTAAAATACGGGGATCCGAAGGATGTGGTGGGGGAGTATTTGAACCTGCATTTTTACGATGGAAAACAGCGTATGGAGATCGTCGGCGTTTTTTCAGAATTTTCTCAGGCGGAGCGCCAATATCTACTCCAAGGGATTGTTTCCAGCGAGGATGCCGTTTTTATCAGTGGCGATTTTCCCCGCCAATTTCAGGATGTGGAGAATTTTAACTGGCACGGCCAGCGCAGCTACGTGCTCTATTTTTCCTCCTATGATGCGATGCATCAATTCTGTGAGGAAAATGCCGAAAATCCGAATTTTGTCCTGCATTTTGACAATGTGGACTACAATATTACAAGTCAATTCACATTGATGTTCGCTATTCTGCTCCCGCTTGGGCTGCTGATTTCCATTTGCTCCATTGTATTTTACTTTCAAACGAAGCGGGTGGAGATGATCCATAACCGGCACCTGCTCTCCCTTTATGACTATCTGGGCTTTAGCAAGAGAGAGATTGAGCGCTGCTGGATTCGCTGCCATCTGATAGAAAATTTGAAATTAATTGCAATAGCCGCTGTACTTTCGGCTGCAATATCGCTGCTTGTAAATGTTGTCAATTTTGGAACCGAGATTGTCCCATTCATCATTTTCACATATAACATTCCGCTGATAATAGGATACATTGTAGCGGTAGTCCTGCTCACGCTGCTGATCTCTCATCTCAATTTCCGGATGATGCGTAAGTTCAAATGGTACGAGCTGTTTTTGGAGCAGCGTGATTTGCTATGAGGGTATGGCTATGAAATTGGAGCATATATGGAAATCCTATGACGGATCGCATGCCGTATTAAAGGATTTCTCCTACGATTTTCAAAAAGGGAAAATTTACGTTGTCAAAGGGGTGAGCGGCTGCGGGAAAACCACGCTGCTGAATATCATGGGCCG